>JBFXBB010000006.1:0-23604 GCA_050183685.1 Amphiplicatus sp. | reverse complement strand
CGAGGCCGGCGCGGCGCTGTTCGTGTCGCTCCATGCGGACGCGCATCGGGACAGCTCGCTGCGCGGCGCGTCGGTCTACACGCTGTCGGAGGAGGGCGGCCGGCGCTCCAAGGCGGAGGTGCGCGCGCAGGGCGACTATCAGGTCTGGGACGAGACGATCAATGACAAAGAGCCGGTGTTGAGCACCATCCTGCTCGACAAGGCGCAAGACTACACCCAGACCAATTCCGCGCGTTTCGCCGATCTCGTCATCGCGCATCTTAAGGGCGTGACGCCGCTCATCAACAATACGCACCGCACGGGCGATCTTTACGTGCTGTTGTCGCCGGACGTGCCGGCGATTCTCCTGGAACTCGGCTTCATCTCCAACAAGGCCGACGAGGCCAATCTCAAATCGCCCGCCTGGCGCGAGAAGGCGATGACCGCGCTCGCCGGCGCCATCGACAGCTATTTCGAGGCGCATGGCGGCGCGCGCCACGCCTCGAACGAGCCCTAGGGCGGGCTTTCGGTTCGCCGCATCGCCCTACAATCGCCCTGGTTTTTGGGCTAGAACTGCACAGCGTAAAGGACAGCGTTCACGATCGATGGGCAAGAAGAAAAATCCCTGGTCGCCCGGCGATGCGCGCGGCGATGCGCGGCGCGAGCCGGCGCTCGACCGGGATATGATCGAATTGACCGAGATTGACGAGGCGGGCGAAGCGGACGAGGCGATCCGGGCGCCGCGGCGGACGGTCGAGCCGGAAGACAGCGAAAGGGGCGCCGGGATGCCGGGCTGGCTGAAGATCATCGGGTTCGTTTTCGCCGCTTTCGCGGTCGTCCTTGTGGGCGCGGCGGGCTTTGCCGCCTGGTATCTCGCCAAGCTGAGCGCGGATCTTCCCGATTACAAAGTGCTCGCCGAATATGCGCCGCCGGTGACGACGCGCGTTTACGCCGGCGATGGCACGCTGATCGCCGAATTTGCGCGCGAGCGGCGCCTTTTCGCGCCCGTCGCCGCCATTCCCGATCATGTCAAATTCGCTTTTGTCTCCGCCGAGGACAAGAATTTCTACGAGCATAGCGGCCTTGATCTCAAGGGCATCCTCCGCGCGCAGATCGCCAATATCGGCAATTTGATCCGCGGTCGCCGGCTTGAGGGCGGCTCGACCATCACGCAGCAAGTGGCGAAGAACTTCCTCCTCTCAAGCGAGCAGAAGATCGAGCGCAAGCTTCGCGAGATGCTGGTGACGCGCCGGATCGAAAAGGCTTTCTCGAAGGATCACATTCTCGAACTCTATTTGAACGAGATTTATCTCGGCAACCGTTCTTATGGCGTGGCGGCGGCGGCGCTCAATTATTTCAACAAGTCGCTCGACGATCTGACGATCGCCGAGGCCGCCTATCTCGCCGCCATTCCGAAGGGGCCGAGCAATTATCATCCGATCTATCATCACGATCGCGCCGTCGAGCGGCGCAATTGGGTGATCGGACGCCTTCTCGAAGACGGGCGCATCACGCCGGCAGAAGCGCGCGAGGCGATCGCCTCGCCGCTCGACGCGCAGATCGCGCCGCCGCTCGGCGCGCGCGATTGGGCGTCGGAATATTTCGCCGAGGAAGTCAGGAAACAGATCGCGGACCTCTATGGCGCCGACGCGCTCTATGACGGCGGGCTCGCCGTCAGGACGAGCCTCAATCCGCATTTGCAAAAGGCGGCGGGCGTCGCCTTGCGCCGCTGGCTCGTCGAATATGACCAGCGCCACGGCTGGCGCGGGCCGATCTCCCATATGGAGACGGGCGAAGACTGGCCGAATGCGTTCGCAGAGGCCGTCAAGAAGCTTGCCGACGAGCGGGCCCTCGCCGAGGATCTCGCGCCCTGGCGGCCGGCCCTCGTTCTTGAGGCGGGGAAGCAGGAAGCGCGCATCGGTTTTGGGGACGGCGCCGAAGGCGTCATTCCGCTCGACCGGATGACATGGGCGCGGCGCTTCATCGATACGAACAAGCTCGGCGAGGAAATGACCTCGACCGCTGATGTGCTGACGCGCGGCGATATCGTTTATGTCGAGGCCGCGCGGAATGAAGACGGCGGCGCCATGAGCGGCGCCTACGCCTTGCGCCAGATCCCGGCGGCCAATGGCGCGCTCGTCGCGATTGATCCGCATACGGGGCGCGTGCTCGCTATGGTCGGCGGTTTTTCCTTCCAGCTTTCGGAATTCAACCGGGCCTTGCAGGCGAACCGCCAGCCCGGTTCGTCTTTCAAGCCTTTCGTCTACGCCGCCGCGCTCGACAATGGCTATACGCCGTCCTCGATCGTGCTCGATGCGCCGTTCGTTGCGCCCGGCGTCGATAGCTGGTGGAAGCCGGGCAATTATGTCGAAGGCCGCTTTTACGGCGAATCGACGCTGCGTCTCGGCATCGAGCAGTCGCGCAACACCATGACCGCGCGCCTCGCGCAGGATCTCGGGATCGGGCGCGTCGTCGAATATGCCGAACGCTTCCGCATTTCCGACAGGCTGCCGCGCGAGCTTGCGATCTCGCTCGGCGCGGCCGAAACGACGGTGATGCGCATCACCGCCGCCTATTCGACCTTCGTCAATGGCGGCAAGCGCGTCGAGCCGCTCCTCATCGATCGGGTGCAGGACCGGACCGGCGCCACCATCTATAAGCGCGACCAGCGCGAATGCCTCGACTGCAACGCGCTCGAATGGACCGGCCAGACCGAGCCGCAGCTCGCCGACGCGCGCGAGCAGGTCATCGATCCGCGCACGGCCTATCAGATCGTCTCGATGCTCGAAGGCGTCGTTCTGCGCGGCACCGGCAGCGCGGTGCGGAAAGTCGTCGACAAGCCGGTCGCGGGCAAGACCGGCACGACCAATGACTATCACGACGCCTGGTTCGTCGGCTTCTCGCCGGACCTTGCGGCGGGCGTCTATGTCGGCTTCGACATGCCGCAAAGCCTCGGCCAGGGCGAGGCGGGCGGCGGCGTCGCCGCGCCGATTTTCGGCGAGTTCATGGCCGACGCGCTCAAGGACGAACCCGCCATCCCGTTCCGCGTTCCCTCCGGCATCCGGCTTGTCCGGGTGAATGCGAAGACCGGCCGGCCGGCGGGCCCGTCCGACAACAATGTCATTCTCGAAGCGTTCAAGGCCGAAGATGTCGTTTCGCAAAATCTGCCGATCGAGGATCTCTCGCTCGATCCCTTGAGCGCGGCCCCGTCGCGCCAAGCGGCGCCGGCCTCCGACGATCTTAACGGGCTTTACTAGAATGCGCGCCGAAATCGAATCCCTTTCAGAGCAAATCAAGCAGTCGCTCGAACTGCTGAGGAGGCGTCTTTGACTGGGACGTCGCGCAGGAACGCCTCAAAGAGCTGAACGCCAAAGCCGAAGATCCGGCGCTCTGGAATGACGCGCAGGCCGCTCAGGCCTTGATGCGCGAACGCAATATGCTTGACGCGCAGGTCAATGCGATCGGCGCCATCGCGCGCGAGCTTGACGATCTCGTCGGCCTCGCCGAACTCGCCGAGGAGGAAGGCGACGCCGCGAGCCTCGACGAGATGCAGACGCTCCTCGCCGCGCTCGCCGCAAAAGCGGCCAAGGCCGAGACCGAGGCGCTGCTCTCGGGCGAGGCCGATGCGAATGACGCTTTCGTCGAGATTCATCCTGGGGCCGGCGGCACGGAATCGAATGACTGGGCGGCGATGCTCCTGCGCATGTATGTGCGCTGGGCGCAGCAAAACGACTTCAAGGTCGACATTATCGAGGAGCAGCCCGGCGAAGAAGCCGGGGTCAAGTCCGCGACCATTCAGGTCAAGGGCGCGAACGCCTATGGCTGGCTGAAGACGGAATCGGGCGTGCACCGGCTCGTCCGGATCTCGCCTTTCGATTCGAATGCGCGCCGGCACACGTCCTTCGCCTCGGTCTGGGTCTATCCGGTCGTCGACGACACGATCGAGATTGATGTGAAGGAAGGCGACTGCCGGATCGACACCTTCCGCGCCTCGGGCGCCGGCGGCCAGCATGTCAACACGACGGATTCGGCCGTCCGCATAACCCATATCCCGACCGGCATTGTCGTGCAGTGCCAGAATGAGCGTTCGCAGCACAAGAATCGCGCGACGGCCTGGGCGATGCTCCGCGCGCGGCTCTACGAGCTCGAACTGCAAAAGCGCGAAGAGGCCGCGCAGGCGGCGGCGGCCTCAAAGACCGATATCGGCTGGGGCCATCAGATCAGGTCCTATGTGCTTCAGCCCTATCAGATGGTGAAGGACCTCAGGACCGGCGTCGAAAGCCCGAGCCCGGAGGCGGTGCTGGGCGGCGACCTCTGGCCTTTTTTGACGGCCTCTCTCGCGCAACGCGTCGCCGGCGGATAGCGCTGCAAAGTTGGTTAGGGCGAGGCCGGCGCATCCGTCCGTCGTCCTGCGTTGACCGCCGGCGCGCCTTTCCGCCATGCTGGGGCGTTACTCCGTCAAGGACGGCCCGGCCCGAGCAAGAAGACGATGGATCAGGCGCAAATTCTGGAAATTGTCGCCGCGTCGATGGCGATCGCGGTGACGACGTTCGGCGCGGCGGCGCTGGCGCTTCGCGACGGGCCACGCCGCGATCAGGCGTTTTTTCTCGCCGCGTTCCTGCTGCTCTGCGATCTCGGCAAGCTCGATCATCTTGGTCACTTGCTTGGTCTCTATGTCTTTGCGCCATTCATGGCCGTCGTGATCTTCCCTGCGAAAATGCTTCTCGGGCCGGCGATCTATTACTATGCGCGCTCAATGACGACGACGGCGCCGCAATCTCTGTCCCGAAGGGACGCCTGGGCGTTTGTCGGTCCGGCGGCGGCGCTCGTGATCGCGTCGCAGTTCCTCTTCCTGAACGCCCCCGAAAAAATCGCGCTGGTCTCCGGCGACAAGGCCGATCCGGCGCTGCGGGAATGGGCGCTCCTGAACTGCGCGCTGCTGTTCGCGCTGTTTCTAGGAATTTGTCTTGCTTATCTCGCGGCGGCGTTTCGTTTGTTCTTGCGCCATACGCGGCGCGTGCAAGACCTGTTCTCAAATATCGAGGACAAGTCGCTGGCCTGGCTGCGATCGGTCCTGATCATTCTCGTCGTCGGGTGGGCGTCGCAAGTAATCGGGGAGGTGTGGGCGATCGAGGGCGGGCGGCCCGTCTGGCATCGGGTGACGACGACCTATTTCGATCTCGGCTGGATTTGCGCGATCGCGCTTTTCGGGATCCTGCAGCGGCCGGTTTTCGATGGGCGGCGAGCCGAGGGGGGGACCGCGTCAGGCGACGCGAAATATGCGCGCTCCGCGCTCTCAGGCGAGCGCATGGCGAAGATCGCGGCGAAACTCGACCGCGCTATGACGTGCGACAGGCTTTACGAGAATCCGACGCTTTCGCTGCGCGCCCTGTCCGACCGTCTCGGCGTGTCGGAGAATCATCTTTCCCAAACCTTCAGCAAGAGGCTCGGCGTGAACTTCTTTGACTTCGTGAACGGCGCCCGCATTGCGGAGGCGCGGCGGCGCCTCGCGGCGACCAGCGATTCCGTTCTAACGATCGCTCACGCGGTCGGCTTCAATTCCCGCTCGACCTTCAATGCGGCCTTCAAGAAACATGCAGGAACGACTCCGAGGCAGTACCGCCAGGCCGCGCGGTCGATCGAAAATCCCCTCGTCGCAACGTCGCTTTCCTGATCGGAAGGGTGCGAACCGGCCGGTTCGCACATCGCCGCAGCCGGTCCGACCGGGTTGGGTGACGCGGTCGCGATCATTCCGCCATCATGGCGCCGACGCAAATAGCCGCGCGGCGATCCTCTCGCCGGCGCGAGGGGAAAGGCCGCGCATGATCGACGCCATGATGCCTTCAGCAGAGGCGACGGACTATTCCGGCCGCGCGCCCATCGCCAGCGGAACGCTGAAGGCTTCCGCCGCTCTGTGGCTTCTGACCGCTATGGTCGGCCAATGGAGCTTTGCTTATGTCGTGCTCGCCTATTATGGCGGTTCGGCCCTGCACGGCGATTTTGCAGCGTGGAACAAGACCCTGCCGCACGGCATTGTGGACGGCGAGCCTGTCGGCAACATGGCTGTCGCCCTGCATCTCTTCGCGGCGGTTTTCGTGACTTCTTGTGGCGCCGTGCAATTAATTCCGCAGATCCGCGCGCGTTTCCGGGCCTTCCATCACTGGAACGGACGGGTCTATCTCGCCGCCGTCCTGGCGGCGAGCCTTGCCGGTTTCTACATGGTCTGGACGCGCGGAAGCGCGCTCGGTCCTGTCGGCGACGTCTCCGTCAGCATCAACGGCGTGCTGATTTTGACGTTCGCCGCCCTCGCGCTGCGCCATGCGGTCGCGCGCAATATCGACCGGCATCGCCGTTGGGTTCTGAGGCTCTATCTCGTCGCCAATGGCGTGTGGTTCTTCCGGGTGGGGCTTTTTTTCTGGCTGTTCGTCAATAAGGGGCCCGTCGGTTTCGATTCGGCGACGTTTCGCGGGCCGTTTCTCATTTTCCTCGGCTTTGCTCAATATTTCGTTCCGCTCGCGGCGCTCGAATGTTATCTGCGCGCGAAGGACAGGAGCGGCAGACTCGGCAAATATGCGATGGCCGCCGCCCTTTTGGCGTTGACCGGCGCGATGGCTGTGGGAAGCTTCGCCTTGACGATGCGGTGGATGGCGCGTTTTTCGGCCGCTTAGGGCGGGAGGCCGCTTACCGCAGCGGCGAGCGCTGGCTCAGGAAAGACGGCGCCTCATTGGCGGGACGCGGCGCGGCCGCCGCGACGGGCTCTTCCGAGGTCGTGATCGGCCGCGGGGCGGGCGCGCTCGCCGGCGGGCGCGCTTTCCTAAAATCCTTCGCCGAAGCCTCGGACAGGGGATCGTCCGAATGGCGGCAATTGCCTTCGAAATGCGCGCCCGATTCGACCGAAAGCGAGCTGTGAAGAATATCGCCCTGAATATGCGCCGTCGCGGCGAGGGAGACGGCCTTCGCCCGGATGCCGCCTTCGACGCGGCCGCGCACCATCACGCTTTCGCACACGACTTCGCCTTTGACCGAGGCCTTCTCGCCGATGATGAGGGATGTCGCCTTGATGTCGCCTTCGAGCGCGCCGTCGAACTGAATTTCGCCGCCGGAATTGATATTGCCGCGCATCACGACATCGGCGGAGATGATCGAGGGAACGCCTGCGGACTTCATGGAGCTGGACCTCTTCAGCGGCGCGGGCGCCGGTGCTGTCTGCATGTTCTCCGGCGCCGGGCGCGGCGCTTTTTCTTCATTAGGCGGTTTTGGTTTAGCTTTCGAAAACATATCGCCCTGCCTCGATGAACCGTCTCGGATTCCTCGGTTTGCCCTTGAGAAGAATCTCATAGTGAACATGCGGGCCCGTCGAGCGGCCGCTGGAGCCGAGCTCGCCGACCTTGTCGTGGAGCGCGACCTTCTGGCCGGCCTGGACTGAGATTCGCGACAGATGCGCATAGCGCGTCACGAAGCCATTGCCGTGATCGATCTCGACCATGCGCCCCCAGCCGGAGCGCATGCCCGCATAGCGCACGACGCCCGCCGCCGTCGCCGTCACCGGCGAGGCCCAGGCGGCCGCGAAATCAATGCCGAAATGGTTTGCGTTGCGGCCCGTGATCGGATCGCGCCGGACGCCGAAGCCGCTGGTGAAGCGCCGGCTGACGGTCAGCGGCGACGAAAGCGGGATGCGGGCGACGGCGTCCTCGATCGTGGCGAGCTCGTCGACGATGACGCCGGCGCGATTGGCGTGCCGGAAAAAGGCGGTCGAGGCGTCGCTGAAATTCGAGGCGTCGATAAAGGGCCCGCCTTGCGCGAGAACAAGATTGGTGATCTTGGCCGGCGCAATAACGTCGCTGGCGGCGACGCCGGTGCTTGCAAGGATCGTCTGCAGTTCGTTGATCTTGTGGGTCGCGCGCTCTTCGAGCGAGGCGAGAAGAAGCATCTGCTCGACATAGAGATCGGCGGCGGCGGCCTGCATTTTCTGGATGGCGCCGGCGGCGGCCGCGCCGGCGGGAAGGTCGGCGCGCTCGCGGGTCGATTCCTCGATCGCCTGGCGGCGGAGAATGGACAGCCGCGACTGGCGCGGCGTCGCCTCGGCCGGAAGCGGGTCGATCATCACCCGATTGCCGTTGACGGGCTTGGCGCCGTTCGGCGCGCCGGCCTTGGCGAGACCTTGCGCGAGCGCATCGATGCTCTGATCGACGGCGGCCTTGCGCTCGACCATCGCCTTGAGCGTCTGGTGGCGGGCCGAAATCTCGGCCATCGTGGCGTCGAATTCCTGTTGCAGGATGACGTTCAGCGAGCTGACATCGTCATAGGCGCGCTGCTGCTTGTGGAGCTGTTTGGTGAAGCTCGTCTCCATGACGCGCGAATCGCGCTCCTTGGCGACGATAATCTGCTCCTTGAAGACCACATTGACCGAGGCGTAGGCGACCCAGAGCAGGAAAGACCCGATGACCGTGGCGAGCGCGATCTGGGTTTTCGTCGACATCGAAATGAAATGAACGACGCCGTCGGACCGGTGATATATCTGCCGTTCCTTGAAAAAACGGCTGATAATACGCCTGATACGGCCGGATTTACGGCTCATCCACGAACGCCCCTTGCAAAACGCCCAAGCGTTATAGCCTCGCACCCCTTAAGATATTGCAGCGTATCTATGACCGTTTCGCAACTATTATGTGATGAAGTAACCAATCTTTTCCACATGGCGCCGCAATTTGCAGCTTTTTTGCGGTGCGGCGTTTACGATTTTCTCCCCGGTAAACGACGGATGCGTTTTCCCGCATGGCGACTTTCCTTATGACGACGATCCTGCAAGGGCGGCGCCGTGATCGGGGGCGAAAAAGGCGTCTCACAAGGCTTTCGCGGCCGCGAGGACTTCGGCGGCATGGCCGGATGTCTTCACCTTGCGCCAGATGCGGCGGATCACGCCCTTGGCGTCGATGAGGAAGGTCGACCGCTCGATCCCCATATATTTGCGGCCATACATGGTTTTCTCCACCCAGACGCCATAGGCCTCGACGACCTTGCCGTCTTCGTCGGCGCCGAGCGCGACCTTGAGGGCGTGTTTTTCCTTGAACTTGTCGTGCTTTGCGACGCTGTCTCTCGAAACCCCGAGAACGGCCGCGCCGGCTTTCTCGAAGGCTTTGATCTGGGCCGAGAAATCGAGCGCCTCCTTGGTGCAGCCGGCGGTGTCGTCTTTCGGGTAGAAATAGAGGACGAGCGTCTTGCCGGCGAAATCCTTCAAGGCGATTTTGCCCCCGCCATCGGCGGGGAGCGCAAAAGCCGGCGCTTTCGCGCCTTCGGCGAGCGGCTTGGCCAAGAATTCCTGCTCCGCAAAGAGATCCTCGGCGCATTTAAAGGCGTTCGGCCTGCGGACGAAACCCCCAAGGCGCGCGGAATTATCCGCGCGCCTTGCCGGATCGCGCCGGAGCCGATAGGTCTTTAAGGGCAATCCCGAGACTGCTGGGCAAGGGGCGTGGTTGCGAGTAGGGGCGCCGGCATGGGCGGATCGCATGGCAAGCCTCATTAGGCGCGCGCGCCGCGCGGGGCTCATCGCGCTCGAAATTGCGGGCGTTCTCATCGCCGTCGCGGCCGGGCTCGCCGGCTTCCTCTATTGGCGCTTGCAGGCCGGCCCCCTGTCGCTCGGGGTCTTCCGGGAGAGCGCCGAATTCGCCGTCGAGCGCGCGCTGCCGCCGGGCTATGAGGTCGCGATCGGGGCGGCGAGCCTTGCGCCGAGCCCCGAAGCGGGTCGCTACGACCTCGTTCTCGACGGTCTCGCCATCGCCAAGACCGGCGCGCGGGCCGACATTCCCCGGCTCGTCGCCTCCTTTGTGCTTGGCGATCTTGCCCGCGGCGGCCCCAGCCGGCTCCTTGTCGAGGATGCGGTCCTGCGCATCGACGAGGCGAGCGCTCTTTCTTTTCCGAGGAGGCCGAAGGCGGCGAACGGCCGGCGCTTAACGCCGCGCGGCCTGCGGCGCGCCGACCTCCGCGCCCGGATCGAATTTGCGGGCGCGCCTGACGCGGGCCCGATCACGCTTGCGGTCTCCTATCGGGACGAGACCGGCGTCGGCGCCGCGGCGCTCCATGTCGAGAAGGCCCCGCTCGGCGATCTGCTGACGATTTTTTTGGGGCCGGAGGCGGGGCTGCTTTCCGCGCCGCTGACCGGCGATCTGGCGATCGATGTCGGCCGCGGCGGCGAGATTCTCGCCGCGACGCTCGCGGCGCGGCTCGATCCGGGCGTCCTGCGTCTCCGCGGCCGCGACATGCCCGTTTCCTTGCTCGATATCGCCGCCCGTTTCGATCCGTCGACGGACCGCTTCGATCTCGATCATTTCCGGTTTGAGATCGGCGGATCGCGCGGGGAGTTGAGCGGCGCGGTCGAGGCGCGGCTGGCGGGCCATTCCTTATCGCCGGCGGGGTTCGGCTTCGCGCTCAAGGGCGAGTCCGTCGCCGTCGCCGCGCCGGATATTCTGCCTGAGCCGTTGGTCCTTTCCGCCATCGAAATGACGGGCGATTATGATATCGCCGCGCGCCGGCTGTCGCTCGCCTCGGCAAGGGCTGACTTTCTCGACGTCGCCCTCGCCGGCGCCTTTTCCTACGCCCGGCCCGATATGGCGCTGTCGCCGGCGATCAAGGCCGACCTCGCGCTCGCCGGCGCGCTCGATCGCGACCGGCTCTTGAAGCTCTGGCCGCTCCATATCGCCGAAGGCGCGCGCGATTTCGTCGCGGAGCGGATGCCGCGAGGCGAGGCGCGCAACATGGCGTTGACGATCGACCTGCCGGCCGGCGCGATCATTCCCGGCGAAGGCATGCCCGATGAGGCGATGACCATGACCTTCGACATCGCCGACGCCGTCGCGATCTACACGGTCGGCATGACCCCGATCACGCGCGCGTCCGGTTCGGCGCGCCTCACCGGCAATCGCTTTGTGATCGAGGGCGCGCGCGGGCGGATCGGCCCCGTTCCGCTGACCGAGGGCGAGATCGATTTCACCGCCCTCCATCCGCGCTGGCGGCCGGTGCATTTCCGCTTCACGGCGGCTGGCGCGGCGAGCGACATTCTTGGCGTTCTCAACGAGAAGCCGCTCGAACTCTTGAAGAAGACGAAACTCGATCCGTCGCATTTCATCGGCGACGCCGTCCTGCGCGCCGACATCATCCGCCCGAACAAGCGCGACGTAGCGCGCGAGGACTATGGCTACGCCGGCAAAGCGACATTCAAGAACCTCTCGATCGCCGAATTCTACGCCGGCATCGACGTGACCGGCGCGGCGGGCGAGATCGCGCTCGCCTCGCGCTCGATGACGGTCACGGCGGACGCGCAGTTCGGCGGCGCGCCGATCAATTTCCGGTGGCGTCAGAAATTTTACGCCGTGGACGGGCCTTCCGAGTTCCGCGTCACCGGCGAGGTCGATTCCTCGACCGGCGACATTTTTGGCGTGCCGACGCGCGCGCTGCTGCGCGGGCCCGTCGCCTTCGACGCAACGGCGACCGGCGATCTCGGCGCGCTCAAAAATGTCGTGATCGACGCGGATTTCGAGAAGGCGGCGCTCACTTTCGACGCCTTTGGCTGGATGAAGCCGCAGGGCGTTCCGGCGAAGGGCTCGCTCGACCTCGCCTTCGGCGGAACGGGCGTTGATGTAAGGAATGTCGATCTTCGGGGCGATGGCGTCGACATCAGGGGCGCCGCCGCGCTCGGCGAGCAAGGCCTCGTGCGGCGGGCGGCCTTCGAGCGTGTCTTCCTCGACGGGGCCGCCGATTTCACGCTGACCGCGACGCGCGCCGAGACGGGCGCCGCCGAAATCTTGATGACCGGCCCCTTCCTCGATGCGGGCCCGCTTGTCGAAGCGCTGGTCGAAGGCGGCTCGGAGGAGAAAGGATCATTCGATTGGGGGAACGGCGTCTTCCTGCGCGGCCGGATCGATTCGCTGGCGCTCAGAAAGGGCGTGCGCTTTCGCGACGCCGCGCTCGATATCCGCCGCCGCGCCGACGCGCTCGAAACCTTCGATCTGTCGGCGCGCACCGAGGGGGGCGCGCCGATCTCGATGGCGCTCGCCGACGCGACGGCGGGCCCCGCCAAGGAGGCGCGGATCATCGAGGCGCGCACGAGCGACATCGGCGCCTTGATGGCGGGCGTCTTCGGCGTCGCCTCGATCAAAGGCGGGGAGGGTTCGATGCGCGTCACGCTCGGCGGGGCGGGCAAGGGCGTGACGGGTCTGATTGATGCGCGCCATATGCGGGTTGTCGGCGCGCCGCTGCTCGCCAGGATTTTTTCGGCGGGCTCGCTCGGCGGCCTCGCCGATCTTCTGAACGGCGAGGGGATCGAGCTGAATTCGGCCTCGGCGGCCTTCGATTTCAAGGACGGCGTCTTCACTCTCGAAGAGGCGCGCGCCGCCGGGCCTTCGGTCGGTCTTACCGCATCGGGATCGATTGCGCGGGGCGGGCATGGCGGGGTCGATCTCAACGGCGCGGTCGCGCCGGTCTACCAGCTTAATTCCATGCTCGGCCGCGCCCCGGTGATCGGCGATCTCCTGGTCGGACGCGAGGGCGAGGGCGTCGTCGCGCTCGCCTATCACGTGACGGGGCCGGTCGAGGCGCCGACCGTCGCGGTCAATCCTCTCTCCGCGCTCGCGCCGGGATTTCTGCGGCGGATGTTCGAGCCGGCGCGCGAGGCGCCGTCCGAGCCCGGTCCGCCCCCCTCCAGTCCGGCGCCCTCTAGTCCGACACCCTGACAAGCGCGTGCTTCTTCTTTCCGACCGAAAGCTTGATCGCGCCGTCGACGAGATCGGCCGCCGTGAGCGCTCTTTCCTCCGTCAGCGGAATATCGTTCACCTTCAAGGCTCCCGCCTTGATGTGACGGCGGCCTTCGCCGTTCGAGGCGATGAGGCCCGTCTCCCGGAAAGGATCGAAGAGCGCAAGGCCCGCTGCAAGCGCGGCGCGGCTTATGCGGGCCGTCGGCAGGCCCTCGGCGGCCGCCCCTTCCTCGAAAGTGCGCCGCGCCGTCTCGGCCGCCGCGTCGGCCGCGGCGCGGCCATGAAGGAGCGCCGTCGCCTCGTTCGCGAGCGTCTTCTTGGCCTCGTTGATCTCCGCGCCGCCAAGCTTTGACAGCCGCGCGACCTCGTCCATCGGCAATTTCGTGAAGAGCGCGAGCAGGCGTCCGACATCGGCGTCCTCGCTGTTGCGCCAGTACTGCCAGTAGTCATAGGGGCTGAACAGATCGGCGTTGAGCCAGACGGCGCCGCCTTCGGTCTTGCCCATCTTCTTGCCGGAGGCGGTCTCCAGAAGCGGCGTCGTCAGGCCGAAGACTTCCGCGCCGTCCTTCCGGCGGCAGAGCTCGACGCCATTGACGATATTGCCCCATTGGTCGGAGCCGCCCATCTGCAAGACGCAGCCATAGCGATTATAGAGTTCGTGGAAATCATAGGCCTGCATCAGCATGTAGTTGAATTCGAGAAAGGTCATCGGGCTTTCGCGATCGAGCCGCAATTTGACGCTGTCGAAGGTCAGCATGCGGTTGATCGTGAAATGCACGCCATAGTCGCGCAGGAATTCGACATAGCCGAGCCTTGAAAGCCAATCGTCATTATTCGCCATGACCGCGTCTTTCGGGCCCGTTCCGAAGGCGAGGAGCTTCTCGAAGACGCCCTTGAGCGATTGGATATTCGCCGCGATGTCGGCGTCCGAGAGAAGGGCGCGGGACTGGTCCTTGCCGGTCGGGTCGCCGACCTTGGTCGTGCCGCCCCCCATCAGCGCGATCGGGCGGTGGCCGGTCTGTTGCAGCCAGTAAAGCATCATGATCTGGATGAGGCTGCCGGCGTGGAGCGATGTCGCCGTCGCGTCGAAGCCGATATAGCCGGTGAGCGTCTCCTTCGCCGCGCGCGCGTCGAGGCCTTCCAGATTGGTCCCCTGATGGATGAAGCCGCGCTCCTGGAGCACGGCGAGGAAGTCCGATTTGAACGCGGTCTTAACGCTTGGGGTCATAAGAAGGGCTGCTGTCGCGAGCGTCGGGGCCTATCACTTCCCGCCGTGATTTCCAACCGAGGCGGAACAGGCGATAAAGACCCCATGAACGCAATGACAGCGATCGGCTTGATGAGCGGGACCTCTCTCGACGGGGTCGACGCGGCGCTTCTGCGGACGGACGGGGAAAGTCTCCTTGAGCCGGGGCCGGCGCTGCATTTGCCTTACCCGCGCGATCTGAAAATCGTCCTCCGGCGGGCGATCAAGGCCGCGCTCGAAGGGCGGGACTCGGCCGCCGATATCGGGCGCGCCGGGGCCGACGTCACCGAAGCCCATGTCGCGGCGGTCAGAAGGCTTCTCGAACAGGCCGGGCTCGCGCCGGAGGCGGTCGACATCATCGGCTTTCATGGCCAGACAATCCTCCATCGCTCGGCGCCTTCTCCTGGAAGCTGCGGGCGGACCTGGCAGGTCGGCTCGGGGCTTGTGCTCGCCCGGGAGACGGGAATCGACGTCGTCAACGACTTTCGCCGCGCCGATGTCGAGGCGGGCGGCGAGGGCGCGCCTTTCGCGCCGGTCTATCACGGCGCGCTCGCGCGCGGGCTTGCCCGAAAGGGCGCCGTCGGCGTTCTCAATCTCGGCGGCGTCGCCAATATTACTTTCGCGCCGGAAGGGGGCGATCCCCTTGGCCTCGTCGCCTTCGATTGCGGTCCCGGCAACGGCCTCCTCGACGAATGGGCGCTCCTGAAGACCGGCGAGTCGATGGACAAGGACGGCGCGCTCGCGCAGAGCGGCAGGGTGCACAAGGAAATTTTGCGGCTGATGCTGAAAAATCCCTATTTCGAGCGCCGGCCGCCGAAATCGCTCGATCGTTATGATTTCAAGCTCGATCCGGTCCTGCCTCTTTCCGCCGCCGACGGCGCGGCGACCTTGACCGCCTTCACCGCCGCTTGCGTGCGGGCCTCGGAGGGATTTCTTCCCGAGCCGCCCGCGACATGGATCGCCTGCGGCGGCGGCCGGCGCAATCCGGCGCTGATGCGGGCGATTTCGACGGCGCTCGAAACGGAGATCCTCGCGGCCGAAGACGCCGGCTGGCGCGGCGATGATCTCGAAGCGGAATGTTTCGCCTATCTCGCCGTGCGCAGCATCCGGAACCTGCCCTTGAGCTTTCCGAAGACGACGCGCGTTCCGCGCCCGATGACGGGCGGCGTCCTTCATCGCGCGCCGCGATAAAAATTCGCGTTCCGATTGCGCGCCGCTGGCGACAAGCCGCGCCCGTCATTGGCGTGACCCATCCTTCGTGACGGCGCTTCGCGCCTCCTCAGGATGAGGCCCGTTTTGTTGCAACAGGGGAAAGCCTCATCCTGAGGAGCGGGCGAAGCCCGCGTCACGAAGGATGGGCCGCAAGGGAGCGCCATCGGCGCGGAGAAAGTTATCCCCGTCCCCCTGTTTCACGTGAAACAGAAAAAGTTTCACATGAAACAAAAAAATCACCTCGAAGTTATCCCCCCCCTTTCAGTCGAGCGTAAACTCCCGGGGATATGAAAGATGCGTTTGAAATAAGAAAGACCGAGAGAGCGGCCATCCTTCGAGACGCGGACCTTCAGTCCGCTCCTCAGGATGAGGCTTTCTTCTTTTGCGACAAGCACGGGCCTCATCCTGAGGAGCGCCCCGCAGGGGCGCGTCACGAAGGATGGCGGAGGCGTTCAGATCTTCTGATTATACGCCCCGACCTCGGGATGTTTTCTGAGCTCGGCGTCGAGTTCGGCGAACATGGCGCGCATATTCTCTTCCGAGGCCGGACTTTCGACGACGACGACAAGCTCCGGCTTGTTCGAGGAGGCGCGCACAAGCCCCCAGGTGCCGTCCTCGGCGGTGACGCGCACGCCGTTGACCGTCACGACGTCGCGGATCTTCTGGCCGATGATCGGCGCGCCTTCCTTCGCCCGTTTGACGAAGGCGGCGACGACGGCCTCGACGACGGCGTATTTCGTCTCGTCGGCGCAATGCGGCGACATGGTCGGCGACTGCCAGGTCTTCGGCAGGGACTTGCGCAGATCCGACAGTTTCTTGCCGGGATTGCGGTCGAGCATCTGCAACAGCGCGATCGCGGCGACGAGGCCGTCGTCATAGCCGCGCCCGATGGGCTTGGAGAAAAAGAAGTGCCCGGACTTTTCAAAGCCGGCGAGCGCGCCGATCTCGTGGCTCTTGCGCTTGATATAGGAGTGGCCCGTCTTCCAATAGTCGACCTTCGCCCCGTTCTCGATCAGCACGGGGTCGGTGACGAAAAGCCCCGTCGACTTCACGTCGACGACGAATTGCGCGCCCGGATGGAGCGCCGACAGGTCGCGCGCGAGGAGCACGCCGATCTTGTCGGCGAAAATCTCCTCGCCTTCGTCGTCGACGACGCCGCAGCGGTCGCCGTCGCCGTCAAAGCCGAGCGCGACATCGGCCTTGTGCTCTCTCACGGCGGCCTGCATCGCATGCAGCATTTCAAGGTCTTCCGGGTTCGGATTATATTTCGGAAAGGCGTGGTCGAGCTCGCAATCCATCGCGATGACCTCGACGCCGAGCCGCGACAGGGCGTCCGGCGCATAGGCGCCCGCTGTCCCGTTGCCGCAGGCCGCGACGACGCGGAGCGGGCGCGCGATCCGGACATTATGCGCCAAATCGGCGATATAGCGCTCTTTGAGCCCCTCGACATATTTATAGCCGCCGCCGGGCCGCGCCTTGCCGGCGCCCGAAAGGACGATCTCCTTGAGGCGGGACATTTCTTCCGGTCCGAAGGTCAAGGGCGCCTCGACGCCCATTTTGACGCCCGTCCAGCCATTCTCATTATGGCTCGCGGTCACCATCGCGACGCAAGGGATGTCGAGCGCGAATTGCGCATAGTAAGCGACGGGCGACAGCGCGAGGCCGATATCATTGACCTCGATCCCCGCCGTCATCAGGCCGACGGTCAAGGCCTGTTTGATCGAGGTCGAATAGGCGCGGAAGTCATGGCCGACGACGATCCTCGGCTCCTTGCCGAGTTCGCGGATGAGCGCGCCGAGGCCGAGGCCCAAAGCCTGCACGCCGAGCAGGTTGATCTCCGGCCCATAGAGCCAGCGCGCGTCATATTCGCGAAAGCCGGTCGGCTTGACGAGGGGCGTCACCTCATAGGCGAGCGTGTTGGGCTTCAGATCGGCGCGGGGGGCGGGGAGCATGACGGAATCCTTCTGGCGAGCGCGGCCCTTATAGCGAACCGGCCGCCGCCGGCCAGAGTCATAAACCAGCGGGTGATAAATCTGGATCAGCGCTCCCCGCGGCCATCCTTCGTGACGCGGGCTTCGCCCGCTCCTCAGGATGAGGCTTTCCCCTGTTGCAACAACACGGGCCTCATCCTGAGGAGCCTCGCGAAGCGAGGCGTCACGAAGGAGGGGCCGACTATGCCCGAGTCGGATTTACCGCCGCACGCCCCAGGACGCGGCTTAAGAAAACCGCACCGCATAAATCGGCGGCAGCGTGTGGGAGACCATCGCCCAGCTCTCGCCCTGATCCTCGCTCACCCAGAGCCCGCCCGTCGTCGAGCCGAAGGCGAGCCGGTCGCCGTTTTGGTCAATGTCGAGCGCATGGCGGTAGACAAGGTCATAGGCGTGCGTCTGCGGCAGGCCCTTGGTCAGCACGTCGAAGCTCTTGCCGCCGTCGCGGGTGCGATGAACGACGATCCGGCCGGATTGCGGGATGCGTTTTTCGTCCTTGATCCCTGGCACGAACCAGGCCGTGTCGGGCTCCCGCGGATGGACGGCGACCGGAAAGCCGAAAACCGGCTTGACGCTGGTGATCTCGGTGAAGGTCCGGCCCTCGTCCGAGGAGACGAAAATCCCATTGTGATGCTGCACCCACAGGCGGTCCGGCGCCGACGGCGATTGCACGAGGCAGTGGACGTCCTGCGAGATCGGGTCATGGGCCTGTTCGGGCGGCATATATTCATTGCGCATGCCTTCGCCGCGGAGCGTCCAGCTCTCGCCGGCGTCTTCCGTGAACCAGACCCCGCCGGTCGAAACGCCGATCGAGACGCGCCGCGAATCGCGCGGGTCGACGCAGATCGAATGAATCCCCGGCCAGTCGGCGCCGCCGCCGCCCCATTTCTTGCGCAGCGGGTGATCCCAGAGCGAGCGGATCATCTCCCAGTTCGTTCCCTGGTCGCGCGAGCGGAAGAGCCCGCCGGGAAGGGTCCCGCACCAGAGGACGCCCGGCTCGTCCGCGCCGCCCGCCGCGAAGGCCCAGACCCGCACGGTCGACCAGGGGATCGGCCGGCCCCACATGTCCTTTTCGTCCTCCACGCCGTCGGGCTTCGGCGGATAAGCGGGCGCGGCGATTTCCTCCCAGCCTGTCTCGGTCGAGCGGTGGAGCTTGACGCCGAAATGGCCGTGATCGAGCGCGGCGTAGCGCCGCCCGTCGCGGGGGTCCGTGAGCGTGAGGCTGACATTGTCGCCGAGAAAGTCGACCTTTTCGATCGTCCAGCCGCCGCGCCCGCGCGCGACGGTGAAGAGCCCCTTGCGGGTCGAGATAAGAAGCGTATCGCTCACAGGGTCAGCCTCCTGACAGGGCTTGGAAAACATAGATGGTGCTCGACGGGCGCACGGCGTCGGCGAGCGTCGCCCGGTCGCGAATTCCTTCGCCGTCGACAAAGATCGTCATGTGCTTCCTCAACGCCGACTGGTCGTCGAGCACATAGCTCCGCGCATCCGGATTTTCCGCGAAGACATTGTCCAAAACCTCCCGCACAGTCCGGCCTGCGCCCTCCGCCTCGGGGCAGCGGACGTGGCGCTGGATGTTGGGGGTGAAGATGACCTTGACCATCGAACGCTCCACGCGCGCATATTGGCGCTTTGCGCGTCGGCGTTGCAAGCGTGTCTCCTCTCTTTCATCTTTCAAGAGAGCAATCTCCCTCTGGAGGCGGCAGGCTTCCCGCCTGAAGCGCCGCGCGGTTCACCTTTGGCGCGGGGCGTTCTATATCCGGAGGATCATGGCCGATACGCGCCGCCTGACGAGCCTGTTGAAGGACATCCGCGCCTGCCGTCACTGCGCGGCGCATCTTGCGCATGAGCCGCGTCCGGTTTTGCAGGCCGCCGCGACCGCGCGGCTCGGCATCTTCGGGCAGGCGCCGGGCGCGCGGGTCCACAAAAGCGGCAAGCCCTTCACCGATCCTTCCGGCGAGCGGCTTCGCGCCTGGCTCGGCCTTGACGAGGCGGCGTTCTATGACGCGCGGCGCGTCGCCATCATCCCGATGGGCTTTTGCTTTCCCGGGCTCGACGTGAAGGGCGGCGACCTGCCGCCGCGCAAGGAATGCGCGCCGCTCTGGCGCGCGCGGCTGCTGGCGGCGATGCCGAGGCTCGAAACCTGCATTCTTGTCGGCGCCTATGCGCAAAAATGGCATCTCGGGGACAGACGGGCCGGCTCGCTCACCGAGACCGTCGCGCACTGGCGCGACTTCGCGCCGGAATTTTTCCCCACGCCGCATCCGTCCTGGCGCAACAATGTCTGGCTGAAGAAGCATCCGTGGTTTGAAGCGGAGCTGCTGCCGGCGTTGCGGACGCGCGTCGCGGGGCTCTTCGCCTAGATGGGCGGGGCGGTCATCCGCAAGGCCGGCGCGGCCGACCTTGCCGCGGTCGACGCCATCGAGCGGTCGAGCTTCAACGCTGTCGACTGCTTTGCGAAGCGCAATTTGAAGCGTCTTCTTGCGAGCGACAGCGCCGATTTATTGTTAGCAGAATGTGAAGGACGGCCCGCCGGATATGTCTTGCTTCTTTTTCGGAAGGGCGCCAAAGCAGCCCGGCTTTATTCTCTGGCGACAGCGCCTGACGCGCGGGGAAAGGGCGTCGGGCCGGCGCTGGTTGAGGCGGCTGCGGCGCGCGCTATAAAGCGGGGTTGCGACCGACTGCGGCTCGAAGTGCGCCTCTCGAACGCCGCGGCCATTGGCCTTTATGAGCGCGCCGGCTTTCAGACTCTGAAAATGACGCCGAACTATTACGATGATGGAGAAGGCGCGCTTATGATGGAGCGGCGCCTCGAAGCGGAGAGGAGAGTCGCCGAATGAGCGATTGGCTCGTTCTCGTGGAGACGGCGAGCGATCTTGCGCAATATGAGACGCCGCACAAGGTGATGCGCATCAGGGACTATCTGACGAATCCGGGCCTTTTCACCGGACGCCGGCCGAACATCATCAATCTGGCGCGCAGCTACGCCTATCAGAGCGAGGGCTATTACGCCTCGCTTCTCGCCGAAGCCCGCCGCCACCGGGTCGCGCCGGTCGTTCAGTCGATGGTCGAGTTGCAGCAGAAATCGCTCTACGCGCACGCCTTGCCCGAACTCGACGCGGCCTTGCAAAAGGATATCGAGTCCGGCGCGATCCCTTGCGAAAAGCTCCTCGTCGCCTTCGCCACGGCCGAGGCGCGCGGCTATGACCGGTTCTCGAAATTGCTGTTCGACTGGTTCCGCGCGCCGCTCATCGAGGCGACGATCAATATCGGCGCAAAGCCGTCGCTCCAGTCCCTCCGCTTCGTCTCCCAGCACAAGCTCAAAGGCGAGGAGCGCCGCTTTTTCGTCGCCGCGCTCGACAAGCATACCGGCCGGCGCTGGATGGCGCCGAAGGCGAAGACGCCGGCGAAATGGTCGCTCGCGGTTCTGACCGATCAGCGTGAGGACAATCCGCCGTCTTCGGCCGCCTCGATGAAAAAGCTCGCCGCGCTCGCCGACAAGATAGGCGTCGAGGTCGAGCCGCTTTATCCGAACGAGCTTGCGTCTCTCGCCGAGTTCGACGCGCTCTTCATTCGCGCGACGACCGCGATCGACAATTTTACCTATCGCTTCGCGCGCCGCGCCGAACAGGAAGGGATGCCCGTCATCGACGACACGGAATCGATGATCCGCTGCACCAACAAGGTTTACCTGAAAGAACTGCTCGACAATGCGAAAATTCTTGCGCCGCGCACCGAGATTCTCGACGAGAAAGCGAATGTGAAGGAGGTTTTCGATCGGCTCGGCGCGCCTGTCGTCTTGAAGGCGCCTGACGGATCCTTCAGTCGTTCCGTACACAAAGTATCGACGCCGACGGAGTTTCAGGAGCGCTCGAAAATTCTCTTCAAGGACACGGCGTTGATCCTGGCGCAGGAATATATGCCGACCGATTTCGACTGGCGCGTCGGCGTTCTCGGCGGCGAGCCGCTCTTTGCGAGCCAGTACAAGATGGCGCGCGGCCATTGGCAAATCATGAAGCACGGGCCGAACGGGATCGTCGCCGCCGGCCCCTCGAACACTGTCGCGGTCGAGGATGCGCCGCCCAAAGTCGTCGAGACGGCGGTCAAAGCCGCGCGCCTTATCGGCGACGGTCTTTACGGCATCGATCTTAAGGAGAATGAGCGCGGCGTGTTCGTCATCGAGATCAACGATAATCCCAATCTCGATGCGGAATATGAGGGCGCCGTGCTGAAGGACGAATTGTGGCGGCGGCTCATCGACTGGTTCGCGACAAGGCTTGAATGGCGGATCGGCGGCGCGCTGAAATCGGCGCCCGCCGCGGCCGCGCCGGAATTGAAAGCGGCGAACGGGTCGTAAATCACGCCTGCTTGAGCGCTCCGAACGGCGCGATCTTGTTTTCGACGTCGTGTCCGATATCGGCGCGGCCGAGAAACGGCGCGCCGTAACGCGCGCACCAATAGCGCGCGATTTCTTCCTCGTCTTTTCCGAAAGCCGGCTCGTTCGGCGGAATGTCGCTGCAACGGCCGAGCTTGATTCCGGCGGCGCGGCGGACCCCGTCATTCTGGAAGAGCGTGAAGAAAGAACGGTCGATGCGGTAGTGATGCTCGGCGATCTCCTCGACCAGGATGACATGGCCGGAAAGATCGGGCGCCCAGGGCGCGCCGATCGAATGGGCGAGAATTGTGAGATTGAAGGCGACGATTTTGGCGCCGCTCAACGCCGTCGGCTCAAGGTCTTCCTCGTCGCCCGCAAGATAGCGGAGCGCGCGGCGCACGGCCGCCTCGCCGCCCGGCCGTCCCAAATCCGCCGGCATTGGTCCGTGTACGGGTTTGCCGATTTTCTTCGCATAGAGCCGCGCAAGGATGAAGCCGGCGTCGCTATAGCCGAGATAGATCTTGCGCCGCGCGGCCTTCCCAAGCCGTTCATAGAGGCTTTCATCGAGCCGGCCCGAGCCATAGCCGCCGCGCGCGAACCAGACGGCGTCGACGGAAGGATCATTCGCCGCTTCGAGGAAAGCGGCGCTCCGCTCGGCGTCGGGTCCGGCGAAATGCCCGTCGGAAAGAAAGCATTGCTCATGGAAACGAATGTCGGGCGCCTCATCGCCGAGACGCGCGGCGAGAGCGAGAACCTTTTCGGCGGTCTCCCGCGTCAGACGGCAGGCGGGCGCGACGACGGCGATGGTTTTCCGGGCCATGTTTCGGCTTTTCGTTGACTTGTTATTTGTCCATTCCGGTTATAGCGATCCGGCGATGATGGAAAGCAAACACTACTTCATGTGCGGCGTCGGCGGCAGCGGCATGCTGCCCCTCGCGCTCATTTTGAAGGCGGCGGGACACCGCGTCGACGGCTCGGACCGCGCCCTCGACCAGGGCCGTTCCGCGCCGAAATTCGACTATCTGAAGGCGCAGGGAATCGGCCTTTTTCCGCAAGACGGCAGCGGCGTGACGAGCCCTGGCGAAATCGTCGTCGCCTCGGCGGCCGTTGAGGAAACGGTTCCGGACATCGTCGCGGCGCGTCGCGTCGGCGCGTCGCGCATGACGCGCGCGCGCCTCCTCGCCGATCTTTTCAACGCCGCGTCTTTGAGCGTCGGGGTCGCGGGAACGAGCGGCAAGTCGACGGCGACGGCGATGATCGGCTGGATCCTCCACAGGGTCGGCCGCGACCCGACGGTGATGAACGGCGCGGTGATGAAGAATTTCGTCACGCCCGACGCGCTGTTCGCGAGCGCGCTCGTCGGCAAGAGCGGGCTCTTTGTCAGCGAGGTCGATGAGAGCGACGGCTCCATCGCGGAGTACAATGCGCGCATCGGGGTGCTCACGAATATTTCTCTTGATCATAAATCGATGGGCGAGCTGCGCGCCTTGTTCTCCGGTTTTGCGGCGCGGACCGATATCGCCGTCCTCAATCTCGACAATGCGGAGACCGCCGCGCTTGCCCGCGACCTGCCGGCGGGCAAGATCATCACCTTTGGCGTGGACGATAAGACCGCGCAGATCGGCGCCGGGAATATTGTCCCCGGCGCGCGCGGAATTTCCTTCGTCGCGCGCGATCTCGGCGGGGAGCGCTCCCCGGTCGATCTCAAAACGCCCGGCCGGCACAATGTTTCGAACGCGCTCGCCGCGCTCGCCGCGACGAAAGCGCTCGGCGTTCCCTTTGCGGAGGCGGCGCGCGCGCTCGACCAATTCGCCGGCGTGAAGCGGCGTCTCGATTTTATCGGCGAGAAGGCCGGCGTTACGGTCATCGACGATTTCGCGCATAATCCCGACAAAATCGCGGCGAGCCTTGGAACCTTGCACGAATTCCTCGGCCGACTCATCGTCATGTTTCAGCCGCACGGCTTCGGGCCGTTGAAGAAAATGCAGGACGCGTTCATCGACTGCTTCGCCCATAATCTCGGCCGGGACGATATCCTCCTGATGCCGGAGCCGGTCT
>JBFXBB010000005.1:0-23746 GCA_050183685.1 Amphiplicatus sp. | reverse complement strand
CGCCGCGCCGCGAAGCAGCCAGTTAATAATCTGCGCTCTAAGGTCAGACGCCCTCAGGAAGAACGCCTTCAAATTCAAAGGCTATGGGTCCTGTCATCATCACGTGATTGTCCTCGCGCCATTCAATCGCGAGAGGACCGCCGTCAAGCACGACGGTCGCTTTGCGCGTGGTGAGCCGCCGACGATGTGCGGAGACAAGCGCCGCGCAGGCGCCCGTGCCGCAAGCCTTCGTGATTCCAGCGCCGCGCTCCCAGACCCGGAGACGAATGAGATGGGCGCCTTTTACTTCTGCAACGCCGACATTCGTCCGCTCCGGGAACAAGGGATGGTTCTCAACGAGCGGGCCGAAACGATCAAGCGCCTGCGCCTCGGCGTCAGAAACGAAAAAAACGCAATGGGGATTGCCCATATTGACGGCGGACGGCCCCCAAAGAACGGGATTGTCGATCGGGCCGAGCTTCACATCGATAAAGCGCGTGTCATCCATCTGCTCGGCGAGGGGAATTTCCTGCCAATGAAGTTTGGGCTCGCCCATGTCGACGGTGACGCGGTGCTGGCCCGCGCGCGTCACCGCGACGCGTCCGCCGCCGGTCTCGAACTGTGCGACGTCGGCCGCGGCTTCCTCCATAAGGAGCCAGCCGACACAGCGTGACGCATTGCCGCAAGCGCCGACCTCCGAGCCATCGGCGTTCCAAACGCCCATGAAAAGACCGCCGCGATTTTCGATGGTGATCACCTGGTCGCAGCCGATTCCCGCTTCGCGATCGGCGATCAGCCGCGCGGCGGCGGGGCTCATGCGCGCCGGCATATTGCGGAGGTCGACAATGACGAAGTCATTGCCAAGCCCGTTCATCTTCATAAACGAATATCCGGCGAGCGTCGACATGGCTCCTCAAGGGGCGGTCCAGCCAATATTTATGGGGAGGGCCGCGCCCAGGCGCAAGAGAAGCAAGAGGATCGCCGCGCCGACGACAAGGGCGCCGGCGAACGCCCCGATTGTCGCTCGCCTTCCGGCGAGCGCGATGAGGGCCCCGCCGGAAAGGGCAAGAACAAGGGTCGGCGCCGCGTCGTGGCGGAATGTCGGCAGACGCAGCGGAACTTCGAAAATCCAGTAAAGATAGAGGAGCGACGCCCCCGCCATCAGGCAAGGCGCCATGATCGCGGTGAGAAAGCCTCCGAGCCGGCGCAGATCCCTGCCCCAGGGCGTGAGCAAGGGCGCAGCGATTGCAAGAGGAGGGTAGAGAACGAGGATCGAGCTCGATAGAAATGGCGAAATTCCCAACGCAAGGCCGAGCGCGATAACCGCCCGATGGTCTTGCTCCGATAGGAGCGCAATGACGGCGCGCCATAAGACGACCATCGCGGCTAAGGCGAATGCGTGAACGGGGCCGGACGCGATCGCAAAAACGACGAGCGGATTGAGAAAGGCGAGAAGATACGCGCCGGGCGGTTTCCTGCTTCGTCCACGAAGCGCGAAGCTGACCGCGGCGAGCGCAACGATCCCGGCGAAAATAGCGAGAATGACATTTGACGGTTTGATTCCGCCAAGAGCGAGGAGCGACAGGATATCCGGCGGAAAGGAGGCGGCGGGCGTCATGACCTGATCCCGTTTTTCTTCAGCGCGTCGTTGCGGCGATGTTTCGCGGCGGCCGAAAGGACATGGACCGTCTTTTCCCAATGGAAGGGGCGTGTGAATAATTGCCAAAGGGCCCTATAGGCAGCGAAGGAGGTGAGCCACCAGTAAAGCGGCGCCATAAACGCGCTTAAGGACAGTTCAGGCCGGCCGCGTTTTAGGGGCGCGATGATTCCAAGATAGATGAAGAAGCAATTTCCCGCGAGAAGCGCAAAGAGATTGAGTGCGAGAAGCGGCCCTGGGAAAATCGCGTCGATGAATGTTGCGCGGGTAGCGAGCCATAAAACAAAGACCGTCCATAATATCGGATTAATGAGCGCGCTGAAGAAATTTCCGGCGACGAATAGATGCGTCGCCAGAAGCCCGCGCCAGCCGGCGACGCGAAAGAACTCGCTCGGCTCGCGCATATGTACGAGCCAGGTTTGCATATAGCCCTTCATCCAGCGCGAACGCTGACGAATCCAGTTTCCTATGTTGCAATTGGCCTCTTCATAGGTCGTCGAGTCGAGAATCTCGGTCCGGAAGCCGCGGCGCGCGAGGCGAAGGCCAAGATCGGCGTCCTCCGTCACATTGTAGGGATCCCAGCCGCCGACCGCGATCAGGGTCTTTGTACGGAAAAAGTTTGACGTCCCGCCGAGCGGAATGGGGATGCACGAGCGCTCAAGAGCCGGCAAGAGACTGTCGAACCACAAGGAATATTCGAGCGTGAAGAGGCGCGTGAGCCAGTTCTCGTCGGCGTTGTAGAAATTGAGCCGAGCTTGAACGCAGGCAAGCTTCTCATCGCTCGCGGCGAAGGCCGCCGCCGCCTTTCTGAGCTGGTCTTTCTCCGGCGCGTCCTCTGCATCATAGATGACGATAAGATCGCCGCGCGCAAGATAGAGCGCATAGTTGCAGGCCTTCGGTTTTGTCCGGGGCGCCGAGGCCGGCATGAGCAGGCAGTCATATCGCCGGTCGAGCCCAAGCCGGCGCGCCTCGGCGATTGTCGGCTGGTCGTCGGCTTCAAGAAGCAGCTTTATATCGAGCTTGTCGGGCGGATAGTCGAGGGCGTCTATCGCCTCGGCAAGAATAGGCAGGCTCGCCGCTTCGTCATAGACCGGCAAGAGAAGCGTAATAACGGGAAGGCGCTCCTCGGCGAGCGGGCCGCATTCGGCGCGGGGCGGCGCCGACGCAAATGAAACAAAAGTCAGATGGACGCGGAAGAAGATCATCGCCAGAAAATACAGCGTCACGAACAAATTGAACGCGATGAGCGCCGTCAGCGGCGCGACGGCGAGGGCCGCCGCCGCGGCAAGGCAAAAGCCGGCAGCGATCGCCTGCTGCGGCAATGTCATTAATCGGAAGGCCGAGGCCGCGGGCGCTCCGCGCCGGAGCGCATTCGCCGAGGCGTCGATGAGCTCCGGTCGGAAACGCGCCTCAAGCGTGCGCGCAAGAAGCCGGCGCGGCACGAAGCTCATCTTGCGCAAAGGGAAGGGGGCTTTTTCAACCCAGTTTTCATAGGCGCGCAGCTCCTCATGAATGCCCGGTTGAATGCGCCGCCAAGGGATGCGCTCCTTGCGCGCATAGGATGAGATATTCTCGAAACGCTGCAAATCCGGCGTCGGAGCGAAGGTCCACAAATTGAAATCGCGTTGCGCCATTGGAATCAGAAGAGAGCCCAGAATCCGAAAAAGACCGCGTTCCCGAGGAGCAGGTTGCGCCCGGCGAGTTCATGCACCGCGCCGGCTTGAAGCGACCAATGACGGGAGGCGCGCCAGATAATGGATGGTTGAATTTTCATGACGTCATAGTCGGCGCCGTTGAGCTTTTCGTTGCGGAGCGACAGCGTCGAAAAGACTTCAAGGAGGACAAGCGTTCGCCTTGCGGGTTCGGCGCCGAGGAGAAAATCGGAGCGGATTTCGTCCGCGTCATTGCCGAAACGTCGGCGATATCCCGTCTCGACGGCCGCGAAAATTTTCAGTGGCCGGAGCGCCAGGGTGCGCCCATAGAGGGCCCGCAATTCGAGGTCGACGTCGTGGCCTGCACGGTCGGCGCGTCCCGCCGAGCCTTTCGCCGGCGCGCCGCCGGCGAGGCGCAGCGAAAGAACATCTCTTTCGCCCCGCAAGATCTCGTGCTGAGCAAAACCCTCAATCTCGGAAAAGCCGGAAGAAAATGTCGATTCCTCTTCGGAGCCGAAAGTCGAGGCCGAGTGAGACAGCTTCGCGCCGATCATCGTCCCCCGCGCGAGTCCATATTCAAAATAAGCGCGGTTGTCATACCGTTCGAGGCTGACATCGCTGGACTTTGCGAGAAAAAAATCCGTTTGCGTTGAAATGAAGAGCCGTCCCGGCTCGCGCGACCAGGGCGAGGCGTCAGCCTCGCAGAGGCAGACCGCTACGCCGACAACGAGCAGGATCGATGCGCAAGAAATCGAGCGCTGCGCGCGCCGCCCCATAGAATCTCCCCCGACGCGCGCCGAAACACGCCAATGCACCAATGATTGGGCTACACAACCTCCCGTCGCAGACGTTAACCGCGTGCGTGTCCAATTCCAGCAACCAAAAGTTGAAAAATGTCGCTTGGCGCCGAAAGCGCCATGCTATTTTTCCGCAAGGCTGCGGGCCTTGCGCCAAAGCGTTTCGGGAACGCCAAGCCGCTTGGCTTCGAAACGCGCCGCAATGAAGAGGAGATCCGACAGGCGATTCAAATAGGGCAAGGCCATGCCTTCGGTGGGATGACGGTCGAGATAGGCGGCGAAGCTGCGTTCGACCCGCCGGCAAAGGGCGCGCGCGACGTGGAGGAAGGCTGGAAGGGGCGCGCCGCCGGGAAGGGCGAATTCCTTGAGCGGCGCCAGACCGGCGTTCAGCCGCGCCGCCGCCTCGTCGAGCCGAGCGACATGTCCTTCGGAAAGAAGCGGCGCGCCGGGGAGGCAAAGCGCGCCGCCTAGATCGAAAAGATCGTGCTGAACGCTGACCAGAATCTCGGAAATATCCGCGCCAGGATGATGAGCGAGAACGACTCCGATCGATGAATTCAGTTCGTCCGCCTCGCCCATCAGCGCGATGCGGGCGTCTGTTTTCGGAATGCGCGTCCCGTCGCCGAGCGAAGTCTCGCCCTTGTCGCCGCCGCGGGTGACGATTCTGGTGAGGCGGTTAGCCATGCTTGCCTCCGATTAAAGCCCGTCGCCCGCAGCCAGAACCGGCCGCATGATAGCGAAGGGCTTGGCATCTTACGCGCCGGCCTTTTGCGGCGGATGGGCGCCCGGCGCGAGAGGCTGGCCCAGCTCATTTTCGCCCGCCAGCCCGTGGCCCGGATCGCCCTTCAAGGTCTCAAGGCGCATCAGGCGTTTGATCAGCGGCGAAATGACGAACATTGCGACGCCGACCGCCATCGCGATATAGGCGACATTCGTATAGACGCTCGCATATGTCGCCTTTGCGGCCGCGATATTCGTCACCTGGCCGCCGATGGTTTCGGCACCGGTTCCCCGGGCGATGACGCCGGCGAGATAGTTCGACAGGCCGGAATAAAGGAACCATGCGCCCATCGCCATGCCGACGACGCGCGTCGGCGCAAGCTTGGTGACGGCCGAAAGGCCGACCGGCGAAAGCATCAACTCCGCCATCGTGTGGATCCAGTAAATGAGGAAAATGAAACCGACGGCGGTCAGTCCGGTCGGGCCGCTCGTCTCCATGCCGCCGACAAGGGCGAGAAAGCCGAGCCCGACGCCGAAGACTCCGATCGAGAATTTCACGGGTGTCGACGGCTCGCGCCCGCGCTTGGCGAGCGCGAGCCACATCCAGGCGACAAGCGGCGCAAACAGGAAGATGAAACCGGCGTTCAGCGATTGAAAAACCGGTGCCGGCACCGACCATCCGAACAAGTTTCGATCGACAAGCCGGTCGGTGAAAAGATTGAGCGACGAGCCGGCCTGTTCGAATAGCGCCCAGAAAGGGATCTGCGCGAGAATGAAATAAAGCGCGGCGAACATCCGGCTTCTTTCATCCCCGCGGAGTTTGACCGCCGCATAGGAAACAAGCCCGATCAGCACGATGACGCCGAGCATGCCGACGAACCAGTCGGGAATGATATGAGCGTTCATCACCAGCAGCATGGATGCGCCGATGATGACGAGACCGACGAGATAGCAGGCGGTTTCGACCGTGACAGGCCCGAGGATTTTTTTTCTGAGCGTCGCCGGGTCAGGCGGCTCGGCCCGGCCGTCGAGCCATTTTTGGCCCCACAGGAAGACCGTAAGGCCGAACAACATCCCTATTCCGGCGAGTCCGAAACCGTATTTCCAGCCATAAACGACGCCAAGCGTTCCGCAGAGGATCGACGACAGGAAGGCGCCGATATTGATGCCCATGTAAAAAATGGTGAATCCGGAATCGCGCCGCGGATCGCCAAGACTGTAGAGCGCGCCGACAATGGTTGAGATATTCGCCTTGAGATAGCCGACGCCCGCGATGATCAGCCCGAGCGACAGGTAAAGAATATTGAGGAAGAAGGGATCCTTCTCGATTTTCGTTTTGAGATCGGCGACGGCGAGGCGCTCGGGGAGGCCGACCGCCGCCGGATTCTCGATCGTCATTTCCGTGGCGTCTTCATTGAAGGAGATGCGCGACCGGCCGCCGCTTGAAACAATGATCCGGTCAGCGTCGCCGCCGCGCCCGTCGAGCGTGATCTGATAGGCCGCGCCCTCATAGACAAAACTCTCTTTCGATCCTTCGCCCTCGAACGCCATGCCGAAATGGCCGAGAACGAGAAGAACGGCCCCGAACGTCACCGCTTTTCTCTGGCCGAGATAGCGGTCGGCGAGCATGCCGCCGATGATCGTCATCACATAAACAAGCGCCGTATAGGCGCCGTAGATCAAAGCCGAGCGTTCGTCCGAAAACAGAAAATGCTGCGTAAGGTATAAAATGAGAAGGCCGCGCATGCCGTAATAGGAAAAGCGTTCCCACATCTCGGCGAAGAAAAGCACGAAAAGTCCGCGCGGATGGCCGAGAAACGTTTTCTCCCCGGCGGCGGCGCGGCTCGGCGTTGCAACGGCGTCAGTCATTTCTCCTCCTGAAAGGCGCGCTTTTCATTATCCACGCCTTCGCGCCGCGCCGCTCGGAATTTCTTACGGACGCGAACGGACAATTTAGGCTAGATTTCCGGCCGAAATCCAGTCGCCGGGAGCTTTTCATGACCTACTTTGTTCTTGATCCGAGGCTGGCCGCGGAGACGTTTCGCCTCGGCAGCCTCGACCTTTGCGAGGCGCTTCTCATGAACGAGACGCGCTTTGCGTGGCTGATCCTCGTCCCGCGCCGGATGGGGCTTGCAGAGCTTTACGAGCTGACGCGGCCGGATCGCGAGTTACTGGTGGAGGAGATCGCGGTCGTCTCGGAGGCGCTCGCCCGCTACGCCTCGGCGTGCAAGATGAATGTCGCGGCCCTCGGCAATCACGTCGCCCAGCTGCATGTGCATGTGATCGCCCGACGCGAGGACGACGAGGCCTGGCCGAACCCCGTTTGGGGCGCGGGCGTGCGACGGCCCTATCCCGAAGGCGACGGCGAGAGCGTTGCGGCCGCTCTCGCAAGGGCGCTCCATATTGCGCCGAATGCGAACACGCTTTAGGGCGCGCGGCGCATTGTCAGCGAGCGGACGAGTCCGATCGACGAAATCGCCAGCCAAAAAAGCTCAATGACCAAAGACGCCGCATTGAAGGTGAAGCACAACGAAAACAGGATGAGCAACGAACCGATCCCGTTGAGCGCGGGGTAAAGCGGCCGCGTCGTTTGCATCTTGCCAAGCTGCGACAGGAAATAGGTCGTGACGATGAAGGCGACGCCGATAAAGCCGATAAGATCTGTCCAAAGAATATTCAGGTCACTAGCCTTTCGGTCTCTCGTAAACAAGGCCCGCCGCAATGACGCCGGCCCGCGCGCAGTCGCCGTCTTCGCTCGCCGCCGCCGCGCCGGAAACGCCGACGGCGCCGATATGGACCCCGTCCTTGGTGAAGATCGGCTCTCCGCCTTCGAAGACGGCGATATTCGGCGCCGCCGCGCCGGCAGGAAATTCCTTGGCGCGTTCCGCGGCGGCCTTTGTCGACCTCGGAAAGGAGGCTGCGCTGTTCGCCTTCCACGGGGCGATTTCGATCGCGCCAGGCGGCGCGCCGTCCATGCGCAAGAACGCCATGAGATCGCGCCCCTGATCGACGACCGACATAACGAGCCGCACGCCTTTCTCAACTGCGTCAGACTCGCAGCCGGCGACGATGGTCTTCGCCGAGTCTGTGGTGAGCGCCGGGCGCAGCTCTTGCGCGCGTGCGCCGCAGGCGAGACCGAATGCGACAAACGAGACAGCCAGGAAGGCGCGCGCCGATGCGCCGGACTTTATTGTCTTCGCCATGCCGGAGATTCCTCCCTCGTGATTTATGGGCGGTTGAATAACACGGGCGCCTGACAAGCGTAAAGCGGACGCCCGCCCGCCGGCGCCCTTAGCTTTGCATGGTCCAGCCGTCGACGCCCATCGCGGCTTGACGCATGGCTTCCGACCGCGAGGGATGAGCGTGGCTCGTGCGCGCAATGTCCTCGGCGGCGCCGCCGAATTCGATGACGCTGACGGCTTCGGCGATGAGCTCTCCCGCTTCGACCCCGACGATATGCGCGCCGAGAAGACGGTCCGTTTTCGCGTCGGCGATGAGTTTGACAAAACCGTCCGTCTCATGGTTGGTTTTGGCGCGGCTATTCGCGGCGAAATTAAATTTCCCGATTTTATAATCGACGCCGGCGCTTTTCAGTTCCTCTTCCGTCTTGCCGACCATTGCGACCTCCGGCCAGGTGTAGACGACGCTCGGCACGGCGTCGTAATTCACATGGCCGGGCTTGCCGGCGATGAGTTCGATCGCGGCGACGGCGTCGTCCTCGGCCTTGTGGGCGAGCATCGGGCCGGGGATCGCATCGCCGATCGCCCAGACGCCGCCGACCGTCGTGCGGAAATGGTCGGTCTTGACAAAGCCGCGTTCGGTCTCGACGCCGATCCGTTCGAGGCCGAGCCCCGAAAGGTAAGGCCGCCGGCCGATCGAGACGAGAACGACGTCGGCCTCGATCATCTCCGCTTCGCCGCCTTGCGCCGGCTCGACCGCGATTTTTAGGACCCCCTTAGACTTTTCGACGCCGGCCACTTTCGAGGAGAGACGGAAATCCATCCCCTGTTTCTTCAGGACACGGAGGAACGCCATCGAAACCTCTCCGTCCATCGTCGGCAGGATGCGGTCGAGGAATTCGACGACCGTAACCTTGGCGCCGAGCCGGCGCCAGACCGAGCCGAGTTCCAATCCGATGACGCCGCCGCCGACGACGACCATATGTTTCGGAACGGCGGAAAGCGACAAGGCGCCAGTTGAGGAGACGATCTGCTTCTCATCGATCTCGACGCCTTTAAGGGGCGTCGCCTCCGAGCCTGTCGCGATGACGATATTCCTGGCGTCGAGGTCGCGCGTCTTGCCGTCGGCCCCGGCGACGCGGACTTTGCCCGGCGCGATGATCTCGCCGGCGCCGAAAAAACCGTCAACTTTGTTCTTCTTGAATAGGAATTCGATCCCCTTGGTGAGGCCGTCGACCGCTTCCTCTTTCTGCTTGAGCATCTGGGCGAGGTCGAGACTGACCTTGCCGGTCTTGACGCCGAGACCCGGCAATTGCGTTTCGGCCTTCTCGAAAAGCTCGGAGGCGTGGAGCAGGGCCTTTGACGGAATGCAGCCGATATTAAGGCAGGTCCCGCCGAATTTCTTCGTCTCGCGCTTGTCGACGCAGGCGGCTTTCAGCCCGAGCTGGCCGGCCCGGATCGCAGCATTATAACCGCCGGGGCCGGCGCCGATGATGACGACGTCATAGGGTGAGGACATGAGAATGCTCTGAGTCAAGGGCGAGTAGCAAGTAGCGAATAGGGAACGAGGCGCGAAGTTGCAAGCCGAGGCGCCCCTTATTCGCCATTCGCTTCTACAAATCCAAAAGCAGCCGCTGCGGATCTTCGAGATTTTCTTTCACTCGGACAAGAAACGTCACCGCGCCTTTGCCGTCGACGATCCGGTGGTCATAGGAAAGCGCGAGATACATCATCGGGCGCACGACCACTTGTCCGTTTCGCGCGACGGGGCGTTCCTCGATGCGGTGCATGCCGAGGACCCCCGATTGCGGCGGGTTCAAAATCGGCGTCGACATCAGGGAGCCGTAAACGCCGCCATTCGAAATCGTGAACGTGCCGCCTTGCATCTCCTCGATCTTCAGCTCGTTGTCGCGCGCGCGACGGCCGAAATCATTGATCGCCGCCTCGATTTCGGCGAGCGACATCATGTCAGCGCCTTTGAGGACCGGCACGACGAGGCCGCGCTCGGTGCCGACCGCGACGCCGATGTCATAGTAATTCTTGTAGATGACGTCCGTTCCGTCGATCTCGGCGTTGACGTCGGGAAGCTCCTTCAAGGCGTGGACGCAGGCTTTGACGAAAAACGACATGAAGCCGAGCTTGACGCCGTGTTTCTTCTCGAAAAGCTCCTTGTATTCCGAGCGCAGCGCCATCACCGCCGACATGTCGACATCGTTGAATGTCGTCAGCATGGCGGCCGTTTCTTGCGCCTCTTTCAGCCGCCGCGCGATGGTCTGCCGGAGCCGGGTCATCTTGACGCGCTCTTCGCGGGGGCCGAGATCGCGCGGGGAACGCGGCGGGGCGGGCGCCTTTGCCTCCGCCGGAGAAGGGATCGCCGCAAGCGCGTCGCCCTTCGTGATGCGGCCGTCCTTGCCCGTGCCTTTGATGTCGGCCGGATCGAGCCCATATTCGCCGATGACGCGGCGCGGCGCGGGCGAGAGCGGCTTGACCTCGCTCGTCACGATCGACTCGCCGCGCGCTTCGACTTCGCGCGGGCTCGGCCGATTGGCGGTCGGCGCTTTTGCTTCGGCTTTCGCCGAGCCATTGGCCGATTTCGCGGGTTTTTTCGGCGTCGCGGCGCCAGCCTCGTCGACGCGGCCAAGCAGGGCGTCGACCTCGACTGTCTCGCCTTCCTTCGCCGCAATCTCCGATAAGACGCCCGCCCCGGGCGAGGGAACCTCGACCGAGACCTTGTCCGTTTCGAGCTCGACCAGCGGCTCGTCGGCGGCGACGGCGTCGCCCTCCTTTTTCAGCCAGCGCGCGATCGTCGCTTCCGTTACGGATTCGCCGAGCGTCGGCACGCGGATTTCGGCAGCCATGAGCATGCTCCAAAGTGGCGAATAGCGAATAGGGAGTAGCGAATAGAATTCAGCCCGGCCTGCGTTCCCCTATTCGCTACTTCCTATTCGCTATTCGCTTCTACGAAAACGCCTCGTTCAAAAGCTCTTCCAATTCCTGCTTGTGGCGGCTCGCAAGGCCCGTCGCCGGCGAGGCGGCGGCGTTGCGGCCGACATAGCGCGCGCGCTTCGTCTTCGCGCCGATCTGCTCAAGCGTCCATTCGATATTCGGCTCCATGAAGAACCAGCCGCCCATATTTTTCGGCTCCTCCTGGCACCAGACCATGTCCGCTTTCTTGAAGCGCTGCAACTCGGCCATCAGGGAATGGGCCGGGAACGGATAAAGCTGCTCGATGCGCAGGAGATAGACATCGTCGATCCCGCGCTTTTCCCGCTCTTCGAGAAGATCGTAATAGACCTTGCCGGAGGAAATGACGACGCGGCGGATCTTGTCGTCGGAAACGAGCTTGACGGTCGAGCCGGGCTTTGATTCGGCGTCGTCCCAGAGAACGCGGTGGAAGGACGAGCCGGGTCCCATCTCGGCGAGCATCGAGACGCATTTCTTGTGGCGCAGCAGCGATTTCGGCGTCATCAGGATGAGCGGCTTTCTGAAATTGCGGCGCATCTGGCGGCGAAGAATGTGAAAATAATTCGCCGGCGTCGTGCAATTGGCGACCTGCATGTTGTCTTGCGCGCAAAGCTGAAGGAAGCGTTCGAGACGCGCCGAGGAATGCTCTGGGCCCTGGCCTTCATAGCCGTGGGGCAGGAGCAGGACGAGGCCCGACATTCTGAGCCATTTGCGCTCGCCTGAGGATAAAAACTGGTCGACGATGATCTGCGCGCCATTCGCGAAATCGCCGAACTGAGCTTCCCACAGAACGAGAAATTTCGGATTGGCGAGCGAATAGCCATATTCGAAGCCCATCACTGCAAATTCCGACAGGTTGGAATCGTGGACTTCGAAAGTCGCTTTGGCGCCCTTTAGATGTTTCAGGGGGGTGTAGGTTTTTTCCGTTTCCTGATCGATGAAGACGGCGTGGCGCTGCGAGAAGGTGCCGCGGCGCGAATCCTGCCCGGACAGCCGGACCCCGAAACCGTCGAGCAGGAGCGAACCGAAGGCGAGCGCCTCTGCGCTCGCCCAGTCGATATCGGCGCCTTTCTCGAAGGTCGCCTTCTTCTGGTCGAGAATGCGGACGAGCGTTTTGTGGACCTTGAAATCGGACGGGTAGGAAGCGATCGTCTTGCCGATGCGGCGCAGCGTTTCGATCTCCATCGCGGTGTCGCCGCGCCGGTCGTCGTCGACGGGCGGCACGAAACCCGACCATTGCCCGTCGAGCCAGTCGGCCTTGTTCGGCTTAAAGCCGTTCGCGGCGTCGAACTCGCTTCCGAGGAAATCGCGAAAGCGCTTGCGCTCCTCCTCGCCCCAGCCTTTCGGCACGACGCCCGCGGCTTCGAGCCGCGCTCCATAAATCTCGCGCGTCGTCTTATGCTCGCGGATCCGTTTGTACATCAGGGGCTGGGTGAAACTCGGCTCGTCGCCTTCATTATGGCCGAAGCGGCGGTAGCAGAACATGTCGATGACGACATCGGCGCCGAATTTCTGGCGGAACTCGGTCGCGATCTTCGCCGCATAGACGACGGCTTCGGGATCGTCGCCATTCACATGGAAGATCGGCGCCTCGACCATTTTGGCGACGTCCGAGGGATAGGGCGAGGAGCGCGCGAATTTCGGCGCCGTCGTAAAGCCGATCTGATTGTTGACGATGAAGTGGATGCATCCGCCGGCGCGATAGCCGCGAAGCCCGGAAAAACCGAAACATTCGGCGACGATGCCCTGGCCGGCGAAAGCGGCGTCGCCGTGAAGCAGAAGCGGCAGCACATGGGTGCGGGGCGCTTCAAGCGACTCCGGCGGCGCGATGCGGTCCTGTTTCGAGCGCGCCTTGCCGAGAACGACGGGATCGACCGCTTCAAGATGCGACGGGTTCGCCGTCAAGGACAAATGCACCTTGTTGCCGTCAAATTCGCGATCCGACGACGCGCCGAGGTGATATTTCACATCGCCCGAACCGCCGACATCGTCGGGCGTCACGGAGCCGCCCTGAAATTCATGGAATATGTGATGATAGGGCTTGCCCATCACGGCGGCGAGAACATTGAGCCGGCCGCGATGCGGCATGCCGATGACAATTTCTTGAACGCCGAGCGCGCCGCCGCGTTTGATGATTTGTTCGAGCGCCGGCACGGTCGCTTCCGCGCCGTCGAGGCCGAAACGCTTCGTGCCCGTATATTTCGTGTTCAGAAAATTCTCGAAGCCTTCAGCCTCGATGATCTTCTTTAGGATCGCGTGCTTGCCTTCGCGGGTGAAGGAAATCTCCTTGTCGGGCCCCTCGATGCGCTGTTGCAGCCAGGCTTTGCGCTCCGGGTCGGAGATATGCATGAACTCGACGGCGAACGTCCCGCAATAAGTTCGTTTCAGAATATCGAGGATTTCACGAAGCGTCGCCGATTCAAGGCCGAGCACATGGTCGATGAAGATCGGCCGGTCCATGTCGGCTTCGGTGAAGCCGAGGGTTGCTGGATCAAGTTCAGGGTTGTAAGCGGCCTTTTGCAGTCCCAAGGGATCGAGATCGGCGATCAGATGGCCGCGAATGCGATAGGCGCGGATGAGCATCAAGGCGCGCAGCGAATCTTGCGTGGCTTGTTTGACCTCGTCCGCGGTTGAAGCGGGTCTCCGCGCCTCGATTTTCGATTTAAGCGTCTTTTCGGTCTCGCCCCAATTCGAGTCGAAGGCGGCGGTCAACTCGCCATTGGCGGCCGGCGGCCAGTCGGGCCGGCGCCAGCTCGGGCCCTCGCGCGGCGCGTCCGCATGATCGCCGAAGGATTCGAAGAAATTCCGCCAGTCCGCGCTGACGGAGGCCGGGTTTTTGGCGAATCGCGCATATTCTGCGGCGAGATAGGCGGCGTTTGCGCCAGACAGAAACGTCGTTGCGCCAAGTCGCGTGCGAGAAATCCCTCCGCCGGCCGGGGCGGCTCCGTCTTTAGCCATGATGCGGTCCAAAACCCTGAAAGCTACAAATTTTCGTCCTAAATACGCCAACCACCGGCTGATTCAATGGTCCGGGGCCGCGCCAATCTAGCGCGCGGGCGTTTAATTTTTGAAAACTTCGAAAGGTCCTGCGGCGCCGGCGCCGGCGCGTCAAAGGGAGGTCTTTTCGCGCCGATTTCGGCTCCCCCCGCCTCCTGATTTGGACATGCCCGTATTTTTTCACGCCGGAAGTTGTCGACGCCAACTGCCAAAAAGCGTTCTGTTTGCGATCGCGCCCTGCTATGCCGTCGGACGCCTTAGGGGAGGAGGAAATTACCTATGCGCATTATCATTCTGGCGGCGGGGCTTGTTGCAGTCGCAGCGCCCACCTTCGCGAAGGAAAGCGACACGCTCAAAGCGGTGGTCGAGCATGGCGCGGTCATCAAAGCCAACATGCAAGGCTCGCCGGTCGAACTGGCGATAACCTACAAAGCCGACGGGACATATGAGGTCGTCTATGCCGGCCAGGCGTCGCCCGGGGGCGCCTGGCGGATCGACGGCGATAAATTATGCACCACGTCGCAGATGTCGGGAACGGAATCCTGCACGGTTTATCCGGCGGGAAAAGGTCCGGGAGACGAATTCACCGTGACGTCTCCGGTGCTGGGCGAGATGACGGTCGCCATCAATAAATAGATTGGCGGCGTTCGAGGGACGAAAGCGGGCGGGGCGCGCGCCTCGTCCGCTTGGTCTTCAGCCCTTCAAAAGCTCGACAAGCGTCCTGCCCATCGCGGCGGGGGTCGGCGCGACGGCGATCCCGGCCTCCTGCATCACGGCGATTTTCGCCGCCGCCGTGTCGTCGCTCCCCGAGACGAGCGCGCCCGCATGGCCCATCCGTCGGCCGGGCGGGGCGGTGACGCCGGCGATGAAGCCGACGGTCGGCTTCTTCACCTTGTTCTTGGCGAGGAATTTCGCCGCTTCCGCTTCGGCCGAGCCGCCGATCTCGCCAATCATGATGATCGAATGGGTGTCCTCGTCGGCGAGGAACAGCTCAAGAATTTCGATGAAATCAGTCCCCTTCACCGGGTCGCCGCCGATCCCGACGCAGGTCGACTGACCGAGCCCAGCCATCGTCGTCTGGTGCACCGCCTCATAGGTCAAGGTGCCCGAGCGTGAGATGATTCCGACATGCCCGTCCTTGTGGATATGGCCCGGCATGATGCCGATCTTGCATTCGTCGGGGGTGATGACCCCAGGGCAATTGGGGCCGACAAGACGCGTCTTCGAGCCGTCAAGCGCGCGCTTGACTTTCACCATGTCGAGCACGGGAATGCCTTCGGTGATGCAGACGATGAGGGGGATTTCGGCGGCGATTGCTTCGAGGATCGCGTCGGCCGCGAAGGCGGGCGGGACGTAGATGACGCTCGCCTCGGCCCCGGTCTTCTCGCGCGCCTCGGCGACCGTGTCGAAGACCGGCAGCGTTGCGCCTTTCGCCGCCTCGCCGGCCGTCCAAACCGATCCGCCTTTGCCGGGGGTGACGCCGCCGACCATGCGCGTGCCATAGGCGATCGCCTGCTCGGTGTGGAAGGCGCCCTGCGAGCCGGTGAGGCCCTGGCAAAGGACTTTCGTGTGCTTGTCGATGAGGATGGACATGGCGGCGGCGGGCCCCCCGTTTAACGGCGGCCCCCTATCGCGCGGGCCGGCCAGGAGATCAAGGCGGTGCGGCGGCGAAATTGACGACGGGCGTTAAATCCCGGTTTGCGCTCTTCCCCGTCCTTCGTGGGGGCCTTCGGCCCGCTCCTCGCTAACCAACCGCTTTCACCACCTTTTGCGCAGCGTCTTCGAGATCGTCGGCGGGCGTGATCGCGAGCCCCGATGCGGCCAGAATCTTCTTGCCCTTCTCGACATTCGTGCCTTCCAGTCGAACGACCAGCGGGACTTCGAGGCCGACTTCTTTGACCGCCGCGATGATCCCTTCCGCGATGACGTCGCAACGCATGATGCCGCCGAAAATATTGACGAGAATGCCTTTGACGCCGGGGTCCGAGGTGATGATCTTGAACGCCTCCGTCACTTTTTCCTTCGTCGCGCCGCCGCCGACATCGAGAAAATTCGCAGGGGCGGCGCCGTAATGCTTGATGATGTCCATCGTCGCCATCGCAAGCCCCGCCCCGTTCACCATGCAGCCGATATCGCCGTCGAGCTTTATGTAGGAAAGATCGAACTCGGCGGCGCGGCGCTCCAGCGGGTCCTCTTCCGTCTCGTCGCGCAAATCGAGAATATTCTGGTGGCGGAAGAGCGCGTTGCCGTCAAAGCCCATCTTGGCGTCGAGGACGACGAGCGAGCCTGATTTCGTCACGATGAGCGGGTTGATTTCGAGAAGGCTCATATCCTTCTCGACAAAGGCTCGATAAAGATTCGTGACGAGCTTGCCGCATTCCTTGGCGAGCCCGTCCTTGAGGCCGAGGGCCTGGGCGACGCGGCGTCCGTGATGCGGCATCGCGCCGGTCGCGGGATCGATCCTTATCGTGACGATTTTCTCTGGCGTCTCCTCGGCGACTTCCTCGATATTCATGCCCCCTTCCGTCGAGGCGATGAAGGCGATGCGCCCGGCGCCGCGGTCGACGAGAACGGAAAGATAGAGCTCCTTGGCGATCTCGGAGCCGTCCTCGATGTAAAGGCGGCCGACGACCTTGCCGGCGGGGCCCGTTTGTTTCGTCACGAGCGTCTTGCCGAGCATTTGCTTGGCGAACTCGCCGGCCTCGGCCGGGGATTTCGCGATGCGCACGCCGCCTTTCTCGTCGGCCTCTTTTTCCTTGAACTTGCCCTTGCCCCGCCCGCCGGCATGGATTTGCGCCTTGACGACATAGACGGGCCCGGGCAGCTCCTTGGCGGCGGCCTCGGCTTCGGAGGCCTTGAAGACCGGCCGGCCCTCGGCGAGGGGGACGCCATAGTCCTTTAACAGGCGCTTTGCTTGGTATTCGTGAATATTCATGGCGCTCGAACTCCTCGGGCAGGCGGCGGGGAACGGCCCGCTTATACCCGCCGCGGCCAGCGGCGCAATCTGGGGCGCAATCTTAGGAGAGCGCGCTGATGGCGAGACCGCCCGCGCCTCCCGCAAGGACGGCGAGGAAGGCGATGGCGACCCCGAGGCCGGCGCGGGGACCGGCGATGGCGAATGTCATCGTCCCCTTGACGAGGATATTCGCCGCCGCGGCGATGAGGATGGCGATCCCGGCGGCTTGCGCGGCGACCTCGCCGGACCGCGCTTCTGCGCCCGCCGTGAGCGTGATCGCGTCGACATCGGCAAGGCCGGTGATGAGCGCGACGACATAAAGCCCGCTGTCGCCGAACTGATCGCTTGCAAAGCGCGCCGCGACGGCGATGACGGCGAGAAGCGCGGCGAAGAACAAGGCGGGCTTCAATTCCATTGGATTGCCGAGCGGGACCCCGTCTTCTTGCGCGTCGTTCTTTTCTCCTTGCCACAAAACCAGCGTCGCCAGGCCGCCCGCAAGGCCCGCGCCGGCGAGCGCCGGCCAAATGGCGACGAGCGCCCCCGCTCCGACCGCCGCCAGGAGAACGGTGATTCTTGCGATCATCATGACGTTGGCGGCGACGACGCCCGCCGCGCCCGAGCGCGTCGAGGTTCCGCCCGATTTGACGAGCCGCGAGAGCGACAAGGTCGTTGCGGTCGAGGAAGCGAGGCCCCCGACAAGTCCCGTCAGAATGACGCCGCGCGCGCCGTAAAATTTGGTGAGCCAATAGCCGAGATAGGAAAGCCCGCTGATCAGCACGACCATTCGCCAGATATGCTGCGGGTTGAGCGCGTCATAGGGCCCATAGGCCTTGTCCGGCAGGATCGGCAGGATGACGACGGTGACCGCCAGAAAACGCAGCGCCGCGTTGATCTCGCGCGCGCTCATCTTTTCGGCCCATTTCGCCGTCATCGGCTTCAGGGCGAGCAAGATCGTCGCGCCGACGCCGCCGATCGCGGCGAGAAGCGGCTCGCCCCGCGTCGCCGTGACGCCGAGGAGAAAAGTGGCGATAAGGGCGACCTCCGTCGTTCCGCCGGCGCCCGCCTTTTCGCGCGCGATCGCCCAATAGGCGACCCCCGTCAGCGTTCCGACGGCGAGAAGCCCCGCGACCGACAAGGCGACGCCGAGACAGCCCGCGAGGCCGCCGGCGAATCCGACAAGCGCGAAGGTCCTCGCGCCGGCGAAGGAACGCAGTTTTTTCTCCCCGATGTCGCGCCATTCGCGCTCGAAGCCGAGGAGAAAGCCGATTGCGGTCGCCAGCGCGAGATGCTCCAGATCGGCAAACTCCGGCACGGCGCCCCCCGAGAAAAACTAATGCATTGTTTAGGCAACACCGATTCAGCGCAATAGTTGCGCTGAGACAAGCCTCACTCCTTGACATTCGCCGGAGTTTGTCCGTTTTTCGCGGGCGCAAAATCGGAGTCCGTCATGGAAGTCAATGTCGCCGTCGTCGGCGCGACCGGCAATGTCGGCCAGGAAATGCTGGCTATCCTCGCCGAGCGCCTGTTCCCCGTGAATGAGGTCTTCGCGATCGCCTCGCGCCAGTCGATCGGCCGGGAGATTTCCTTTGGCGACAAGACGCTGAAATGCGCCGATCTTGAGACATTCGATTTTTCGAAGGCGGACGTCGTTCTGATGGCGGCGGGCGGCTCTGTCGCCAAGGAATGGGCCCCGAGGATCGCGAAAGCGGGCGCCGTCGTCATCGACAATTCCTCGCATTTCCGCATGGACCCCGACGTCCCGCTGATCGTGCCGGAAGTGAACGCCGACGCCGTGCGCGGCTTTTCGAAGAAGAACATCATCGCCAATCCGAATTGTTCGACGGCGCAACTCGTCGTCGCGCTGAAGCCCCTGCATGATGCGGCGACGATCAAGCGCGTCGTCGTTTCGACTTATCAATCGACCTCAGGCAAGGGCAAAGCCGCTATGGACGAGCTCTTCACCCAGACAAAGGGCATTTACGTCAACGACGCGCCGTCGCCAGAACAATTCACCAAACAGATCGCCTTTAATGTCATCCCCCATATCGATATTTTCATGGAGGACGGCTTTACGAAGGAAGAATGGAAAATGACTGTCGAGACAAAAAAGATTCTCGACCCGAAGATCAAGCTCACGGCGACCTGCGTGCGCGTGCCGGTCTTTGTCGGCCATTCGGAGGCGGTCAATGTCGAATTCGAGCGGCCGCTGTCTGATGACGAGGCGCGCGAAATTCTGCGCGAGGCGCCGGGCGTTCTCGTCGTCGACAAGCGCGAGGACGGCGGCTATGTGACGCCCATCGAATGCGTCGGCGATTTTGCGACTTTCGTTTCACGCATCCGCGTCGATCCGACGATCGACAATGGCCTCGCTTTCTGGTGCGTGTCGGACAATCTGCGCAAGGGCGCTGCTCTGAACGCCGTGCAGATCGCCGAACTCCTTCTCAATCGCGGCCTTCTGAAACACGCTGCATGAGCACGCGCAGCGCTGAGGAGGAGGCGGTTCGCGCCGGCCTCCTCTACGCCGTGAGCGCCTATCTCTTCTGGGGCCTGTTTCCGGCTTACCTGAAGCTGCTTCACGGCGTGCCCGCCCTCGAAATGCTTGCCCATCGCACCTTTTGGGCGGTTCCCTTCGGTGCGCTGATGCTGGCGCCGCGCGGTCAGTGGAAAGAGGTCTTCGCCGCGTTCCGCTCGCGGCGCGTTTTGATGCTGCTCGTCGTGACCTCGCTCGCGGTCACCGCCAATTCCGGCCTGCTCGCCTGGACGGTCGTCCACGGCGTCGTGTTGCAGTCAAGCCTCGCCAACTATCTCAATCCGCTGATGTATGTCGCTGTCGGCGTCCTCTTCATGCGCGAAAAGCTGCGGCCGACGCAGGTCGCCGCGGTGATCCTGGCGGGGCTCGGCGTTCTCGCTTTGGCGATCGGCCTTGGCGAGTTTCCCTGGGTTTCGATCCTGATGGCGCTTTTATTCACGGTCTACGGTTATATCAGAAAGACCGTGCCGGTCGGCGCGATGCCGGGGCTCTTCATCGAGACGGCCTTCATGGCGCCCTTGGCGGGGCTCTATCTTTTCTCGCTGGAGCAATCCGGCGTCGGCGCGTTTGGCGCCGATCGGCCCGGCTTTTCGGTGTTGCTCGTCCTTCTCGGACCGATGGCCGCCGTCCCGCTGATGCTTTTTGCGCTCGGCGCGCGCAAGCTCAAAATGTCGACCGCCGGCATCCTGCAATACATAACGCCGACGGGGCATTTCATTCTCGGAATTTATTTTGGCGAAGCGTTCACGCTCGCCCATGCCGTCTGCTTCACCTTGATCTGGGCGGCGCTCATCCTGTTTTCGATGGACGCATTCGGCGCCAGCCGTGCGCGGGCCGCGAGATAGCCGCGCTTTCAGCGATCATTCGGACTCTTGAAACGCCGCATAGACCGCGTCGAGAAGGCGAACCGCGCGCCGATCGCCGACAAGATGCGGCGACATCTTGTTCATCGCATAAGCGGCGCTGAGGCGCCGGGCGGGATCGATCATGACCGTCGATCCGCCAAAGCCGGCATGGCCGAACGCGGTTGCGCTCGGCCCGAAATGCCGGTTGATATTGCGCATGAGGCCGGCGCTCCAGGAAAGCTCGAAGGGCAGGACGAGATCGGCGCCGCGAATGCGCTCGGCGAGGGCCGCCTCGATCGCGCTTTCCTCAAGGATCTTTTCGCCGCGGAAAAAGCCGCCATTGGCGAGGGGCTGGACGATCGCAGCCAAGGCGCGCGCGTCGCCCTGCATGTTGGAGGAGGGGATCTCCGCCGCCATCCACGCCGCGCGCGCGACCCGCGCCGGCGCCGACCAGGGCTTTAGAAAAGCGATGCGCTTCAATTCCGTGATCGCGCCGAGATCGGGCGCTCTTGGCGGCTTTGGCATATAGGCGGCGCGGGCGATTTCCTCCTCAGTGAGTCCGCAATAGAGATTGAGGCCGCATCGCGCGCTGAAATCCTCGCGCAGCATTTGCCCGACCCCCCGTCCGGCGGCGCGGCGCAGGACCTCGCCCATGATGAACCCGACGAGTTGCGGGCTATAGCCGGAGGCCGAGCGCGGCGGCCACAACGGCGCCATCGCCGCGATGCGGGCGGCGATCTTGTCCCAATCGAGCCAGTCTTCGGGCGGCATTTCCTCCGCGAGGCCGCAAAGGCCCGCCTGATGCGAGAGGACGTCGGCGAGGGTCAGCGCGGCTTTGCCATTGGCGGCGAAGTCGGGCCAATAATCTGCGACGCGCGCTTCGTAATCGAGCCGGCCTTCCGAGACCGCGCGGGCGATAAGAAGGGCGATGACCGCCTTGCCGCTCGAATAAAGCGAGACAAGGGTCCCCTCGGCCCAGGGCGTTTGGCGTTCTTTGTCGGAAAAACCGCCGCGCAGATCGACGACGGGCTCGTCATCGATAAAAAGCGCAAAATGCGCGCCGAGTTCGAGGCCTTCGGCGAAATTTTTCTCAAAAGCCTCGCGCACGCCCTCGAAAGGCGCGCGCGCGAAGCCGGAAATGGGGACGCTCTCGGTCATGAATTGAATCTAGGCGGCGGGATCGCTATCTCGTCAAGCCTGAACCTTGCGAAAGACCGCCCGATGACCCGTTCCTTGCGCATCGCCGTCCTGCAGGCCGCCTTTGGCGAGGATATGGCGGCGAATGTCAAACGGGTCGAGCGCCTCATCCGCGCCGCGGCCAAGGACGGCGCGCAGGCGATCCTCGCGCCGGAACTCTTTCAGGGCCCCTATTTCTGCAAGACAGAGGAGACGCGCCATTTCAAGCGCGCTTTTCCGTATAAGGAGCATCCTGCGGTGACGACGCTCGCTCCGCTCGCGGGCGAACTCGGCGTCGTCCTGCCGCTTTCGATCTTCGAGAAGGCGGGTCAGGAATATTTCAACAGCCTCGTCATGGTCGACGCCTCCGGCGCGGTCCTCGGCCTCTACCGCAAAAGCCACATCCCGGACGGGCCGGGCTATCAGGAGAAATTTTACTTCAAGCCCGGCGATACCGGGTTCAGGATCTGGACGACGAAAGTCGGGCGGTTCGGCGTCGGGATCTGCTGGGACCAGTGGTTTCCAGAAGCCGCCCGCGCGATGATGCTGCAAGGCGCCGACATTCTCTTATACCCGACGGCGATCGGCTCGGAGCCGGAAAATCCCGCGCTCGACACGCAGCCTCGCTGGCGGCGCGCGATGATCGGCCACGCCGTTTCGAATGTCGTTCCCGTCGCGGCCGCGAACCGGATCGGCGATGAGGAGGGGCAGGTCTTTTACGGTTCGTCCTTCATCGCCGATGAAGGCGGCGACATTCTCGCCGAGCTGGGCCGGACTGAGGAGGGCTTTGTCGCGGCGAGCCTCGATCTCGCCCGCATCGCCGAGCTTCGCGCCGGCTGGGGCTTTTTCCGCGACCGCCGGCCCGATTTATACGGCGCGTTGGCGGGAAGTGTTCGGGGCTCGGGACTCGGGACTCGAGACTCGGAATGAGCCGGCCTTCGAGTCTCCGGCCGCCCTATTCGGCGCCGCGCTTCACAAAGGTGACGGCGAAGAGCGGCTCGCCGTTGAAGAGATCCTTAGGCTGGTCGCTCCCTTCGAGCATCTTGAAGCTGCGGGGCGTGATCGAGCCTTCCATCCGGTAGCCCTTCTCCGCCATTCGGCCGCGATGGAATTCCAAGGCGGCGGCGGTGAATTCGCGGGCGAGAATGGTGATGCGCTCTGGGTCCTGGGCCATGATTCGTCCTTCGAAGGCTGATCTCTTGGCGGGCGCTGTAGCAGATCGGACGGGCCGATGGCGAGCCCTTTGCGGAGGAACGCCGCAGGGGGCATAGAGACGCCATGCAGAAATTCCTGATCGTCGCCGGGATCGTCCTCTTCGCCGCGGGGCTCCTCTGGCCGTTTCTTGCAAGACTCGGCCTCGGCCGGCTGCCGGGCGATATCGGCATCGAGCGCGAGAATATTTCCTTCTATTTCCCGATCACGACCATGATTCTCGTCAGCCTCGTGCTGACGCTGATCATCCGGTTTCTCGGGAAGTAGATCAGGCGAGAAGGAGCGCGCCGTCCTCGGAGAGGCGCAAGGCGACGCCGAAAACGCGCGAGAGATTTGCGGCCGTCAGCACCGCGTTCGGTGCGCCGTCGGCGGCGAGGCGGCCCGCATCGAGGAGAATAATCCTTGTGCAGAATTTGGCGGCGAGGGCGAGGTCGTGGAGCGCCGCGATGACGAGCGCCGAGCCGGCGCGCTCGCGCAGCGCCGTCATGATCGCGAGCTGATGGCGCGGATCGAGCGCCGCCGTCGGCTCGTCGGCGAGGAGAATCGGCGTTTCGGCGCAGAGCGCGCGGGCGAGATGCATCCGCGCCGCCTCGCCGCCCGAAAGCGCCGTCGCCGGACGCGAGAGGAGGGCGCCGATCCCGGTCGCTTCGACCGCGCGCGCGACGGCGGCGGCGTCCGCGCCTTCGAGCCGCGCGGGCGCGCCATAGGCGAAGCGGCCGAGCGCGACGATGTTTTCAACCCGCATCGACCAGTGAACGGGCCGCATTTGCGGCAGATAGGAAAGCCGGCGCGCCCGGACGACCGGCGCCGTCGCCGCGACGGGCTCGCCGAAGATGAGGCGGTCGCCTTGCGCCGGCTCAAGCCCGGCGAGGACGCGCAAGAGCGTCGTCTTACCCGCGCCATTGGGGCCGATGAGGCCGACGAACTCGCCTTTGTCGGCCCCAAAGCTCACCTCTTTGAGAATGCGCGGCTCGCTCACATGGCGGCATTCAAGGAGGACGCTCACGCGGCGAGCCTTTGGGTGCGGGCGGCGATGAGGACGAAGCCCGGCGCGCCGAGAAGGGCCGCGGCGACGCCGAGCT
>JBFXBB010000004.1:0-23969 GCA_050183685.1 Amphiplicatus sp. | reverse complement strand
CGGGCACTTCCTGCAACGTCTGCTCGCGCTTCGTCGCCGTGACGACAATTTCGTCGTCCTGCGCGAAAGCAGAAGTCGCTGCGATAGTCGTTATCGCAACGCTGCACATTTGTCGCGCCGTTAATTTCGAGGCCAGTTTTAAACGTTTCATTTGAATTCCCCTTCGTTGTGATTCTTCGTGATTCTTAGGCAAATGCTTCCACGCCGACAGGTGGGCGCTTCGAGTTATTTCTTTTCAAGTCGAAACCAGGAGCGAGGCGGACTGCGAGCCGGCGACCGGAAGAGAACGTTTGCGCCTCCCGGAAGGGGTTCCCGGGAGGCGCACAAGCGCTTGATCAGTTCAGGGAAGATCAAGCGCCAGTAGTAATGTTGAACCGCGACGGATGTCATGAATCACCGTCCGTCGAGTGAAAAAAAGCCCCCCCGGGGTTCTCCCGGGGGGCAGGTGGAACGCCAGCAAGGGAGGTTGCGGCGCTCTTTACGAGGCAAAAACTGCAGGCTGCCTTGGCGACCGGATTGTCTTCGCTTTCCTGCCAGGCGATGCAGTCGACGAAGGCGAGGCGCCGGCCGATTTTTGCGATGCGGGCGCGCGCAAAGAGCGGCGCGAGCTTTGCGGATTTCAGATAGTCGACATTGATGTTGATCGCTTCGCTGTCGCCGTCGGGGGGAAGAGCGCCGTGCAATTCATGATGGGCCGCGATTTCAAGAAAAGTCGAAACGATGCCGCCGTGCAGCGCCTTGATCAGCGGATTGCCGACATGCGCGTCGCCGGGCGCGATCGCGTAGATCCGTCCGTCACTGGTTTCCCGCACGGTGAAACAGAGCCAGCTGGAAAGCGGCGACTCGGCAAGCGCGGTCATCGCGCGAACGCCTCCCGGTCGAATGCCGGGAAGTCAGGTCCCGAGCTGCCGATCATGAAGGCGCCGGTCGCGCTGGCGAGCGGTCGTCCGTCATAATCGACGATCTCCCCGCGCACTCTTGCGACCGGTTCGTCAAGCGCATGACACTCGGCGGTGCAGATAATTCTTTCGCCGATTTCGACCGGGCGAAGATACTCGGTCCTGAGATTGATCGTCGCGATCGCTTTCGGCGTTTGAAGCCTTGCGAACACCGCAAAACCGAAGACGGTGTCGAGGATGATCGTATAGGCGCCGCGATGCGCAAGATTGCCGGTCGCCGCCTGAGAGAAGACCTCCGGAATTGCTGCAATGACGGAGACGCCGTCGGCATCGACTTTCGTCGGCCTCATGCGCAGGGCGGCGAACAGATGATGGGAACTTGAAAAGAAAGTTTCCATCACGCCCGTCCAATTGGAGGAGACGGGCGGCGTCGAAATTGGTTTTGGGACCGTCCCGATCATGATCTCTATTTCCGCCGCTCCGCCTTGCGCTGCACCCGGCGCAGGGGATCGAGCGTCGCGTCTGCCTTGGGTTCGGCCGGCTCCGCGGCGAGTTCCAGAAGATTCGATTTTGCGACGGCCAGCGCTTCGACGAATTCCTCGAAGCGGCGCTCGGACAGGCCCTTGAACGCATCGGCGTAAAGGGTGTCGGCTGCGGATTTTAAATCCTCGATCAGCGGCAGGATCCTGTCCGTCAGGAAGACGAGATTGGCGCGGCGGTCGCCCGGCGCGGGCGCGCGCCGGACCCAGCCGCTCTCTTCCAGCCGGTCGATCAGGCGCCCGAGGGGCGCCGGCTCCATATCAAGTTCATTGGCGAGGGCGCGCTGGGTGCGGCCGTCGTCGCGATAGAGGTGGGCGAGGACGAACCACTGCGCGCGCGTCAACCCGATATGGCGGACGCGCCGGTCGAACGCGACGCGCAGGAGGCGCGCCACATCCTGCAGGAGGTAGCCCGGATTCCGGGTCAGTTCAGCTCTTTTCCTGGCCATGGTTGATCCGGTTTCCCTATCCATGCTTATAGTATCCTTAGTTATTAAATGCCAAGTTAGCAAGGGCCTGCGGCAGGTCCGCGGCGGCGCTGCGGCCGGGAGTTCAAGAATGGGTTTCCTTAGAAGTCTGGCGCATTTGGGGCTGGTGATGATTGCGGCCTTGCCTGGCGCCTGCGGCGGAACGGCGGTCGAGAAGCCGGCCGAACGGTCGCAAACGAGCGCGCCAGCCGAACCTGCCGGGGTGGCGGTCCGTGTCAGCGTCGTGAAGGCGACGCCGGCGACTATCGAAGGCAAGGTCGTCGCCACCGGAACGATCGGCTCGAAGCAGACAAGCAACATCGGACCCCTTGTCGCCGGCGTCGTCGAGAAGATCTCGGTCAATGTCGGCGATCACGTGCGCAAGGGCGATCCGTTGTTCCAGACCCGCCCGTCGCTCTACGAGCGTGAGACCGAGGAAGCGAAAGCCAATCTCGCCTTTGCGCAGGCGCAGCGCGACAATGCGCGCCGCGCCCTCGACCGCATGAAGAAGCTCGCGGAGGACGGCTACGCCGCGCAGGCGAAGCTTGACGATGCGCAGACCGCCTTTGATGTCGCCGCCGCCGACGTCGCCAAGAGCCAGGCGGCGCTGAAAACGGCGCGGCGCAATCTTGATGACACCATCGTGCGCGCGCCCTTCGATGGAACAATCACGAAAAGATTCAATGACGAAGGCGTTTACCTGACAAATTCATTCCGCGGCGGCACGGAGAATGCGGTGCTGCAGATTCAGGAAAACCATATCGTCGTCGCCGTGGTCTTCGCGCCGGAACAGCATCTGAAATCGTTGCGGCTGAAGCAGAAGGCGCTTGTTTACGTGGAATCGCAGCCTGAGCCGCGTGAATCCTATGTGCTCGTTCTCAATGACATGCTCGACGTCGCGACGCGGACGGTCGAGCTGCGCCTGCCGATCGACAATTCGGACTACGCCTTGAAGTCCGGCCAGTTCGCCCGCGCCGAAATCCTGACGGAGGAAAGAACGGCCTATATGGCGCCGCGGCGCGTGGTGTTGCAGGACGCGGAGGGGCCGTTTGTCCTCGTCCGGAAAGGCGATGTCGCGCAAAAGTCCCGTGTCGTCATCGACGACGACGGGGGCCCCGAGATCGCAATTCTGGAAGGGATCGTCGCCACAGACGACCTCATCGTCCCGAATGGCGTGCCGGTTGACGACGGCGACCGCATCGTGATCGAGGCCGCCTGATGTGGCTCGTCAATCTTTCGATCAAGCGGCCCGTCTTCGCGGTGATGATCATCGGCGCGCTGGTCGTGCTCGGCTGGATTTCCATCGGCAGGCTCGGCGTCGATCTCTTCCCGGATGTCGAGTTTCCTTACGTTTCAGTGACGACGACGCTTGAAGGCGCAAGCCCCGATACGATGGAGACGGAAGTCTCCGACGTCATCGAGGAAAGCGTCAACACGATTTCCGGCATCAAGCAGTTGCGCTCGACGAGCGCCGACGGCCAGTCGCTCGTCTTCGTCGAATTCGAGCTTGAAGAGAATGTCGACGTCAAGGCGCAGGACGTCCGCGACAAGGTCAACATCGCGCTGCGCGATCTCCCCGAAGACGTCGACCCGCCGGTCATCGAAAAGGTCGATCCGGATGCGGCGCCGATCCTGTCGGTGATGATCTCGGCGGACGCGGCGATCGGTGAGATCACGACTTACGCCGACGAAGTGGTGAAGGAAGCCGTGCAGCGTCTTCCCGGCGTCGGATCGATTTCGATCGTCGGCGGGCGCAAGCGCGAAATCAGGATCTGGCTCGACGCGAACAAACTTCGCGCCTTCGGCGTCACCGCCGACGATGTCGTCCGCGCGGTCCGGTCGGAGCACGCGGAAGTTCCCGGCGGGCGGCTCGAAGTCGGCGGCGGCGCACTGGAATTCGGCGCGAAGACGGTCTCGGAAGCGAAAACCCCGGCCGAGTTCGCCGACCTCGTCGTCGCCTTTCGCGACGGCGCCGCGCCGACGCGCATCGGCGACGTGGCGCGGGTCGAAGACGGTCTCGAGGACGAGCGCACCTATGCCGCCTTCAATGGCCGGCCGGGCGTTTCGCTCGACATCCGCAAGCAGTCGGGGCGCAACACGCTTGAGGTCTCGCGCGCCGTCCACGCCGAGATCGAGCGGCTGAAGCAATCGGCCCCTGCGGGCTATGAAATGACCGTCGCCCGAGACATCAGCCGCTTCATCGAATCCTCGATCGACGACGTCACGCATGAGCTTGAAATCGCCATCGTTCTCGTCGTCATCGTCACGTTCTTTTTCCTGCTGAGCTGGCGCGCGACGCTGATGGTCGCGATCGCGATCCCGACATCGCTCGTTTCGGCGTTCTTCGCCTTCGAGGTCTTTGACTTCACCATCAACATGCTGACGCTCCTCGCGCTGACGGTGACGATCGGCCTTCTCGTCGACGACGCCATCGTCGTCGTCGAGAGCGTTCAGCGCGACATTGACGCAGGCGTTCCCGGCGAGGGGGCCGCCCGCGACGGCACGGCCCGCGTGGCGCTCGCGGTGCTGGCGGGAACCTTCGCGACGCTCGCGGTCTTCGTGCCGATCGCCTTCATGGAAGGCATTGTCGGGCGCTTCTTTCTGCAATACGGGCTCGCTATCGTCTTTGCGGTGTCGGTGTCGCTGCTGGTCGCGCTGACGCTGACGCCGATGCTCGCGTCACGCTTCCTGAAGCCCGAATCGCATCCGCCGCTGTTGCGCCCGATCGAGCGCTTCCACAAACGGCTCGATCGCTTCTACGGGGGCGTCGTCGGCGCCGTCGTCCGCTGGCGCTATCTGGCGCTTGCGCTCGCCGTCGGCTCGCTTTTCGTCGGCGGCTTCTTCGCGTCGCGCGTGCCGAGCGGTTTCACGTCAAAGGCCGACCGCAGCGAATTTCTGGGGCTTGTCGAACTCCCCGAGGGCGCCGGCGTCGCCGAGGCGCGCGCCGCGATCGACAAGATCACTGTCGCCCTCCGCGAGGTCGAGCATGTCGACGATATTTTCCTCACCGCCGGCGCCGGCAGTCAGGGCAAGGCGAACATCATCGATCTTTACGCGTCGATCACGCCCAAGCAGCAGCGCAAGGTCAGCCAGTTCGAGGTGATGGACCGCGCGCGCGACGCGATCAGGGCGGCGGTTCCCGGCGCGAACGAAATCGCCGTCTCCGAAGTGTCATGGGTGTCCGGCGGCGGGCTCTCGACCGCCGATATCGAACTCGTCGTGCGCGGCGATTCGATCCCCGAGATCGACGCCTATGTGAAGCGCGTCATGGCGAAGATGGAAGCGACCGGTCAGTTCGCCGACGTGCGCAGCTCCTTCCAGGAGGGACGGCCGGAGCTTCTCATCAATTTCAACCGCCTGCGCGCCGGCGATCTCGACGTCTCGGCGCGCGCGCTGGCGACGACGGCGCGCACCGTCATCGGCGGCGTCGACGCCGGCACTTTCGAGGACGGCGGGCGGCGGTATGACGTGCGCGTGCGGCTTGAGGAAAGCCAGCGCCAGAACCGCGAGCAGCTCCAGCTCGTTCAGGTGCGATCAGAATCGGGGCGGCTGATCGACCTCGCCAGCGTCGCCGATCTCAAATTCGCGACGGGGCCGGCGCAGATCGACCGTCAGGACCGGGCGCGCAAGATTTCGCTGCTCGCCAACACCGCCTCCGGCATCGCGCTTGGAACCGCGACCGAAGCGCTCGCCAAGATCATCGCCGACGATCCGCCGCCGGAGGGTTTTCAGATCAGTTATGAAGGGTCCGCCCGGCGCATGGCCGAATCGATTTCAGCGATCGTCTTCGCCTTCGGCCTCGCCATGATCGCGCTCTACATTGTGCTGGCGAGCCAGTTCAATTCCTTCGTGCAGCCGGTCGTCATCATGCTGACGGCGCCGCTGTCGTTCTCCGGCGCGTTCGCCATGCTTTATTTCGGCGGCCAGGAAATGTCGCTCTTCGCCCAGATCGGCCTTATCGCACTGATGGGCATCGTGATGAAGAACGGCATTCTTCTCGTAGACCGCGCGAACCAGTTGCGCGAAGCGGGCGCGGATGCGCGCGAGGCGATCCTGAAGGCGTGCCCCGAACGGCTGCGGCCCGTGCTGATGACGGCGTTCGCGGCGATCTTCGGCATGATCCCGGTCGCGCTGTCGAATTCCGACGGCGCCGAGTGGCGAAATTCTCTCGGCTTTCTCATTATCGGCGGCCTTGCCTCCTCGACCATCCTTACCCTGCTTGTCGTGCCGGCGGCTTTCATGGTTCCCGAGGACGTGAAGGCCGGCGCAAAGCGCGCATTGGCGTTGCTGAAGAACGCCGCGGGCGCCGCGCGCCGCCGATTGAATCAGAACGCGCCCGCCGAGTGAGGAGCAAGATGTTAAAAGCGATGATTCAGCCTGACCGCGCGTGGGCGACGTATTCCCGCGCGGCGCTCGCAGGACTGGCGATTGTCGTGGTTGGCGCCAGCGCCGCATCAGCGCAAACGCTTGACGAGACGCTCTCGCTTGCCTGGCGCACCAATCCGCTCATCGCCGCGGAGCGCGCGCAATATCGCGCCACCAGCGAAGGCGTCGCGCAGGCGCGCGCCGCGGGGCTCCCGCAGATCACCGCGCGCGCCGATTACGCAAAGGCCGATATCGATCAGACCGTCAACGCCGCCGTCATCGGCGGCGGGGCGGGCGGGAGCGCGAGCCGCAGTTTCAATCTCGAAACCCGGTCGGCCGCCGTCGAGGGCGAGCAGGTGATCTTCGCCGGCCTTCGCAATCTCAATGCGATCAGGGAGGCCAAGGCCCGCCGCAAAGCCGGCCACGCGAGGATGGTTTCCGTCGAACAGGATACGCTGGTTCAGGCTGCGGAGGCTTATTTCGACGTCGTGCGGGACACGCAGGTTCTGAAGGCGACCAAAGCCAATCTCGAAGTTCTGGCGAGGGAGTTCGACGAGGCGACGGCGCTCTTCGATGTCGGCGAGGCTACGAAGACCGACGTCGCCCAGACCGACGCGCGCCTCGCCCTCGCGCGTGCGCAATTGACGGACGCCGAGACCGCGCTTGCGGTCAGCCGCGACCGCTTCGCCGAAATCGTCGGCCGATATCCTGAAACCCTCGATTCCAATCCGGCGCTGCCCGAGACCCCCGCTGACGCCGAAGCGGCGAAGGCGCTCGCCCGGGAATTCGCGCCGGCGCTGATCGAGGCGCAAATGCGCGAGGAGGCGTCGCGGCGCGCCCTTGCTGTTGCGAAAGGCCAGTTCTCGCCGACCGTCTCCGCGACCGCCGGCTATCGTTATGCGGAGGAACCGTCGTCCTTTATCAACAAGGATGAGCAATTTGCCTACGGGCTACGGGTCACCGCGCCGATTTTTCTCGGGGGATTGAACCTGTCGCGCACGAGAGAGGCGCGCGCCGCTCATGACGCCGATGAAAATCGCGTGGTCGCAGCCGAGCGTCACGTCGACGCCGCGGTGAACGCGGCATGGCTCCGCCTGCAAGCGGCGAAGACCAAAATCATTTCGGCGACCAAGGCGGTCGCCGCCAATGAACTCGCGCTCGGCGGCGTCCGGCGCGAGGCGGAAGTCGGCTCGCGAACGACGCTCGACGTGCTTGACGCCGAACAGGAGTTGCTCGACGCGCAGGTCGCGCTCGCCTCGGCGCGCCGCGATGAAGGATCAGCGACGTTCAACCTTCTGGCGGCGATCGGCGTGTTGACGGCGCAGGAATAGCGGCCGGCGCGACGCCGGATCTGGAGAATCGCGCATGATCAGGAAACTTTTGTTGACGCTTCTGATTTCGGCCCTGCTTGGCGCGACCGCGCGCGCTGAGGACTGCAAGAAAAGCGCCTTTTTCGAGCAGCAGGAGCTGCAATGGAATGACGCGCACCGGAGCGGCGATCTCATGGCGCTCAAGCAGGTGTGGGCTGATGATATTGCGATCCTTATTCCCGGGATGCCGCCGCTCTCCAAGGAAGACGCGGTAAAGATGTGGCAAGCGGTACCTGTGCGCTTCGAGGAATATCGCTCAGAAATTCTGGCCGTGCGATGCACGGGGAAGTTCGGCGTCGTCAACGGCGCGATCGACCGGGTCCGCGATTTTGCGGGCCGCCAGGCGGAGGAAAGCTGGTACTTCACCAAGGTCTATCAGAAGCGGGGCGGCGCCTGGAGGGTGGTCGTGTTCCATGCATCCGAAAGAGAGAAATGAGCTCTTTGCGCCGAGTGCGGCGTTCCTCGGTTCACGTTCGCCCTCGCGCTTTCAATATCGCTTCGATGCGGGATCGCGCGAGTGTTCGCACCCGTCCGCCGCTGAAGCTTCCCAACTGCCGGCGCCATTCCTGAGCAAAAGTCGTGCACTGCAGCGAATGCGGCGGCGGCTTCGTTGTGGTTGCGGCGGCGCCGGCGTTGGCGCAGCCCGCCAAATCTTCGCCGGAACCGTTCATCGCGTGCGTTCCATTGCAGCAGAAGCATATCGTGACCCGCGAGAATGGGAACCGCAGAAGTTTGTCTTGAAGCCCGGCTTCTCAAGCGACGCAAATGCGCTTGCGATCGAGCGCTGTTCGCCGGAGATCTGGTCGCCGGCATCGGTATGAGGCGTCGACCAGGGCGTAACAGCCCTCGCGCGCGGCTAGGCGCATCGAGATGCACGCTTCACCTACAGGGCGCGCACCACGCGGCTGCTCGGAGCGGCGCGAACGCGGCTCCAATTGCGCGCCACGATCTTGCGATCTCGTCCGGCTCAACGCTCAGGTCGGAGTTGGGGGAAATATTCGTGACGGGTTTTGGGGTTGAGAGAGAGTCTTTCGACCGGCCCGCCCACGGAGAATTCCCATGTCCTTTCAGGTTCTGGATGCCCGCCTCGATGCATCGGGCGGTTACAAGGTCGATGTCTCGCGCGGGTCGCGCATCGGGCGCGTCTCGTCCGAATGGTTCTCGCGTCCCGATGACGAGCGGTTCCTTTCGTTGTCTGATTTGCATCAGTCGGTTCGCGCTCGCGCCGATCGCAGCCGGACGAGGGTCGTTGAGAGCGCCGCGATCCGTGTCGAGGCCGCGCGCGATGACGCGGAGACGATGACGCTCGCTCTGCCGGGCGCAGAGGCGCCCGTTGCGCCGACGCACTGGTCCTTCGGTCAGCTCGCTTCGCTCGTCGGCGCGCCGGCGTCGTATCTGCGCCGACTGCCGGCGCCGCTCGCCGCGATCAATCTGCAATATGGGCTCACCACGCACCGCGCCGAGCAGGTGAAGACGCTCGAAACCGACGACGGCCACATGGAGCTGCGCGCGGTCACGGGGCCTGACTACGGCCGCATCTATGACCATGAACTCGTCTCCGCGGTCATGAAGATCGCCGGCGACGGAACCGGCGACACCCGCTGGAAGATCCCCGGCGTCCTCGACTGGCGGACAGGCATTTACAACCCTTATGCGGAAGTAAACCGTGAGTCGACGACGCTCTACGCCTCCGACCGCGACGTCTTCCTGTTCCTGGTTGATGATCTGAACCCCATCGAAGCGGGCAAGCTCCCCGACGGCTCGCCCGATCTCTTCTTCCGCGGCTTTTATTGCTGGAACTCCGAAGTCGGCGCGAAAACCCTGGGCCTCGCCTCCTTCTATCTCCGCGCCGTGTGCCAGAACCGCAATCTCTGGGGCGTCGAGGATTTCCAGGAGATCGTCATCCGGCACTCGAAATACGCCGCCGACCGCTTCGCGCGCGACGCCGCGCCCGCGCTGACGCGCTTCGCGAACTCCTCGCCGCAGCCCTTCATCACTTCGATTCGGACGGCGCGAGAAAAGATCGTCGCGCGCGACGATGAGACCCGCAGCGATTTCCTGAGAAAGCGCGGCTTCTCGAAGGGAGAGACCGCAACCATCATCGAGACCGTCCTCGCCGAGGAGGGACGCCCGCCGGCCTCCGTCTTCGACTTCGTGCAAGGCATCACCGCCGTCGCCCGCGGCAAGGCGCATCAGGATGCGCGGCTCGATTATGAGGCGCGCGCCAAACGCCTGCTCGAAGCCGCGTGATCGCCGCTCGTTGCTGATTTCGCCGTCCTTTCCGTCAGGCTCTCGCGTGAGAGCCGGGCGGATTTTTCCGTGGACGGGTTTTCAAGGTCGAAAGAGAGTCTTTCGGCCGGCCCGTCACGGAGACTTATCCATGGCCAAACCGAAACCGAAGACGAAACCCGCCGCGATGCTCGCTCTGAGCGCTTCCCGGAACATCCCGCTCGACAAGCTCGTGCTCTCTCAGGCGAATGTCCGCCAGGTGAAAGCGGGTGTCTCGATCGAGGAGCTCGCCGAAGACATCGCGCGGCGGACGCTCTTGCAGGGTCTGACCGTCCGCGCCGTTCTCGACGAAAGCGGCGCCGAGACCGGCATGTATGACGTGCCGGCTGGCGGACGGCGGCTGCGGGCGCTGCAATTGCTCGTCAGCAAGAACCGCCTTGCGGCCGACGCGCCGATCCCCTGCGTCATCCGCAATGAGGGGCTCGCCGAGGAGGATAGCCTCGCCGAAAACGTCCAGCGCGCGCCCCTGCATCCGCTGGATCAGTTCCGCGCGTTTCAGAAGCTGCGCGAGAAAGGCAAAAGCGAGGAAGAAATCGCCGCCGCGTTTTTCGTGACACCGAATGTCGTCAAGCAACGGCTGAAGCTCGCCGCCGTCGCGCAAGAGCTTCTTGATCTCTATGCCGAGGATGCGCTCACCTTCGACCAGTTGATGGCGTTCACGGTGAATGGCGACCATCAGCGCCAGATTGAGGTCTGGGCGGCGCTGAAGAACGGTTACAACCGCGAGCCTTATCATATCCGCCGCCTGCTGACGGAAGGCGCGGTACGGGCCGGCGACAGGCGCGCGCGGTTCGTCGGCGTCGATGCCTATGAGGCAGCGGGCGGCGCTGTCCTCAAAGACCTTTTTGCCGAGGCTGAGGACTACTGGCTGCAGGATGCAGGGCTTTTGAACCGTCTCGTCGCCGAGAAGCTCGACGCGAAAGCGGCGAAGATCCGCGCCGAGGGCTGGAAATGGGTCGAGGCCGCTGTCGACTTTCCCTATGGGCATACGTTCGACCTTCGCCGTATCGCGGGCGAGCGAGCGGCGCTCAGCGAAGACCAGCTTGAGGCCTATGACGCCGCCAAGGCCGAGCATGAGGCGCTTGAAGAACAGTATGAGAGCGCGGAGGAACTCCCCGAAGAGGTCGATCGGCGCCTCGGCGAGCTGGAAGCGATCATCGAGGCGATCGACGAACGCCCCTTCGACTATCCGCCCGAGGAGATCGCCCGCGCTGGCGTCTTCATCAGTCTCGATCAGTCGGGCGACTTGCGCATCGAACGCGGTTTCATAAGACCGGAAGACGATTCGCTGGTTGACGTGGAAGCTTCGGCGAACGGCGACGATCACTCAAGCGCATCGGGCGGCGATGATGACGCCGCGATGATAGATGAGGCGGATGCGGGCGATGAGGAGCCGGAAGACGAGGACGCGGCGCGTCCCATCCCCGATCGCCTGATGATCGAATTGACCGAATGGCGAACTCTCGCCTTGCGCGACGCCATGGCGGGCGATCCCGAGATCGCTTTCCTCGCGGCGCTCCATGCGCTGTGTCTCGATCTCTTCTATGCGCCGGGCACGGCACGCTGCGTCTCCATCACCGCGCGCCAGTCGCCCTTGCGCAGCGGCGCGTCGGGACTTTCCGATTGCGCCGCCGCGAAGTCGATTGACGCGCGCCATCAGGCGTTCGGCGACCAACTCCCGGGCCGGCCGGAAGACCTCTGGACGAGCCTCAAATCGATGAGCGATGTCGAGCGGCAGGCGCTCTTCGCGCATTGCGTCGGTCTTTCCATCGACGCCGTTTACAAGCCCTATGACCGGCGTAGCGATACGATTGTTCATGCGGACGCGCTTGCAAACTCGCTCGCGCCTGATCTTCGCGCCGCCGGCTGGATTCCGACAGCGGAGGGGTATTTTACCCGGATCACCAAGGCACAGATTCTGGATGCGGTGCGCGAAGCAAATGGAGAGGAGTCCGCGTCCCGGCTCGAAGGCCTCAAGAAGCCGGATATGGCCGCCGCCGCAGCGGAGCTGCTCGTGCCGACCGGCTGGTTGCCGGCGATCCTGCGGACGCGAGGAGACATCGAAGCGTCCGTCGACGCTGAAGACTTCGGCGATGTCGCTTCGAGAACTTATGCGCGCGACGTAATGGACGATGTCGCGGACGACGTTCCCGCCGGCGCCGCAATCGCCGCCGAGTAGCTCTTCCATCAACGCACATCGAAGGCCCGCCGGAACCGGCGGGCCTTTTCCGTTGGAGGCCTTCATGCGCGAATTCAGCAGCGACATCGCGCGCCGTCTCGCCGAACGCGCCATTGACGTGTGCCGGCGTTACCTGCCGAACGGCAAACGGGTCGGCGATTACTGGATCGCCGGCGATGCGCGCGGCGCAAAGGGGCGGAGCCTTTTCGTGCGCCTCGTCGGTCCGCCTTGCGGAAAAGGCGCAGCCGGAAGATGGAGCGATGCATCGACAGGCGAGCATGGCGATCTGCTTGATTTGATCGCCGCCGCTTGCCGGTTCAGCGATCACCGCGACGCGCGCGATGAGGCGCGGCGGTTCCTGAACACGTCGTCTCTTAATCCGTCGTTGACGACCTGCCGTATTCACCGCGACCGCACGCAGGCGGCGCAACGCCTTTTCAACGCGTCGCAGCCGATCGCCGGCACGCTTGCTGAGGTATATCTGGGAAGCCGCGGCATTCCCAATGTCGCGGGTCTTGCTGCCTTGCGCTTTGATCCGCGCTGCATTTATCGCATGGAAGCTGGTGCGCGACCCGAGCCTTGGCCGGCGATGATCGCCGCGGTCACAAATGACGATGGCGTCGTCACGGGGGTCTTGCGCACTTGGCTCGCGCGCAACGGCCGGTCGAAGGCGCCGCTCGCCGCGCCGCGCAAGGCGCTGGGAACACTTGCGGCCAATGCTGTCCGCTTTGGCGCCTCGGGTGATTTGCTCATCGTCGGCGAGGGCATCGAGACTGTTTTGTCGCTGCGTTCTGTCTTGCCGTTTATGCCGCTGGCCGCCGCCTTGTCGGCGCAGCATCTTGGCATGTTTTGCGTTCCGTCAACGGTGAGGCGTCTCTACGTAGCCGTTGATCGCGATGACGCCGGGTTTCGCGCGGCTGACGTCCTGCGCAGACGAGCCATCGCGGCGGGCATTGACGCGAGGCTCCTGTTGCCGAGGCGCAAGGATTTCAATGACGATCTCGTCAACGCCGGCGTTGACGCCCTGGCTGCATCCCTGGCGCCGCAGCTCGCTATTCAGGATCGCGTCGCGCTTCGTCAATTTCGCTGATCAACGCTCGTCGGAAATAGGCGGAGTAAGCGCCACCCGATCATCCGCAGGCTGATCCCCGTCGCTTGCTCCGCCACGCGCCCTTCGCGCGGCCCTTCAAGGATCGCGCGAGGGGGCCGCAAGCGCCGCGCCGGACGCCAAGGCCGGGCGGCAGGTTTCTTCCCCTGGCGGCGACAAGCGCCAAGGCGCTGGGCTTGCGCGTTTCTTCCAAAGCGCCATTCCTCGCGAAACAAGAAACCCGCCGCCCGTCCTCCTCCGCTTCGCTGCGGCCCGACGCGCATCGCGAGCGGGAAGCTCGCGTCTCCCTCCTCCATCAATGCCGACGGGTGCGCTGGCGCGGCGCGTGCGGCTTGTCCGGCGCGATCAGAGGCCGCGCGAAGGGCGCGCGGCGAGAACCGACCGACGGACGATTCCCATGCTGACAGATATCGACGGCGACCTTATCGAACCTGCCGCACTTTCGCCGACCGCGCATCTTCTCGACGAACTCCAGCTCTTCGGCTGGCGCCCCAATGGCGACGAACCCGATCCGCGCCCGTTGCCAGAGGCGGCGACCGCGCAAGGCGCCGTCGCCGACATGGCCGACGCGCTCATCGCGACCTTCACTGATACGCGGCTTGAGAACGACCTTGAAAGCCTTCTCTGGTCGCTCGTCTATCTCTTTCACCGCCATCTCGGGCAGATCGATCGCGCGCTCGATCGCAACGAGCAGCGCCAAGGCGACAGCCAGCGCGAACAGGACGGCTCAGAGATCCGCTCGGTCGAGCTTGAACGCCTGATCGCCGAAGGGCTCTCGCTTCTCGAACGCCGCAACGCCTTCGAGTTCATGCGTGATGAAGCCGCGCACCGTTTCGAGGCGGCGACCGGGCATGCCTGGCGCCCGCGCAACGGATCGCTCATCAGCCGCAATCCGTCCTCCCGATCGCTTACCGCCGCCGTCATCGACAGCCGCGACTTCATCGCCGCAAAACGCCGAGCCGACATCGAACCCCTGACGCCTGCAGGCGCGAAGATCGCCTTTGCCGGCGGGCCTGAGTTCAACGATGTCGCCGCGATCTGGACTGCGCTTGACCGCGTACATGCCAAGCACCCCGATATGGTCCTCCTCCATGGCGGCACGCCCCGCGGCGCCGAGAAAATCGCCGCCTCCTGGGCCGACAATCGCAAGGTCGCGCAGATCGTCTTCAAACCCGATTGGACGCGCCACTCCAAAGCCGCGCCGTTCAAGCGCAATGACGAACTGCTGAACGCGCTCCCGATCGGCCTCGTCGTCTTCCCGGGCTCCGGCGTCACCGACAACCTCGCCGACAAAGCGCGGCGCCTCGGCATCCCGGTCATGGATCATCGCTCGCGCGCCCGCTGACACGGACGCGATTTCTGCGACGCCGTCGTCGCCACGAACGCCCCGCCCTGCGACGAGGCGGTTCACCGCCATGTCGTTGCCGAAATCACAGCGGTCAGGCGCATCGCATCAGATTCGTCGCCGCGCCCCTGTTCGCATACGTGGCGCATCAGAGCCGTCAGCGACCGACTTTGTCCGTCGACAGCACAATAATCGCGCCGTCGATATTTTTGCCCGCCGCGCCGCATGGCCGACCGGAATAGGCAGAAGTCAAGGCAATCTCGCTTTTTTGGCGGCGCGCGGACACGCGCAAGCAGCATCGCAACCCGCCGGAAGTCATCCCATTTCGACAAGCCGCGCCGATCGCCAAGTACGCGTCTCCTTAATCATTGACCCATCGCCTCTCGCGCCTCTGATGGCCTGATCTGGCTGCGGGCCGGCTTCGCCTGGATCGCCTTGGACGCAACGGCGGCGCGCGAACTTTTTTCCCCTGGCGACGAAGACGTCGCCATTCCTCGCGCGAGACAATAAAGTTCCCGCGCCGCCGTCCTCCGCTTCGCTGCGGGCTAACGCTGCGCCGGCGATCGCCCGCGGCCTGACGATCGCCATCGAGGCCGCGACAGGCGCGGGCTCACAAAAAGACGGAGACTTTATCATGGCGACCATCGGCACTTTCACCAAAACGGGTGACGGCTACTCGGGGAACGTCGCGACCTTGACCCTCGACGCAAACGTCCAGGTCCGGCCCGCGGAAAAGACGAGCGAGAAAGCGCCCGACTTCCGCATCTTCGCCGGGCGCGCCGAAATCGGCGCCGCGTGGAAGAAAACCTCGAACGAGAAGCGCGACTATCTCTCGGTCCGCCTCGACGATCCCTCGCTCGCGGCCCCGATCCTTGCCAATCTCTGCGAGATGGAGAATGGCGAATACGACCTCATCTGGTCGCGTCCGAACCGCCGCCGCAGCGGCGAGTGATCGACGCATGGGCGAGGACGCCCCGCGGGAAACCGCGGGGCGTTTTCGCATGCTTCTCCTATTTCCGCGCGGCGGCAGAAATGGTGCCGCGGACGCTTGGCGGCCGCTGCGCGCCTTTGATTATTGGATGCGCCGGAAATCCCGGCGTTCACACTGACGCCGGATCGGGTGATGCCGCGCTGATGGTTACTGGCGCGAAAGCTGCATCGCGGACCGGCGGGGAAACGCGCCGGGGGGATCGATGCAGTGCATTTTTGAGTATTGCAAAGCGGACCTGTCCGGCGATCTTTTCGTCGTCGGCTTCTACGCGACCCTGGTCCTGATCACGCTTGTTGCAGCGTTCCTCTCGCAATCGCGCGTCATCGTCATCGCCGCCATGCTCATCGCCGGCGCCTGGGTCATGGGTACGTTCTCATTCTTTTATCTGAGACCGCCATCCCATTATCTCGTCGCCATTGCTCTGGATGCGACGCTCGCCTTCTGCTTCTGGCGCATGGCGCGGCGTCGTTCCATGGCGGCCGTTCTTTGCCTCATTTACCTTGTCAACATCGGCTTCATCGTCGCCGCGGTTTCTTCCAGTTTGTCGACCTGGTGGACGCTGTTCACGCTCAACCGGCTGTTCGAACTGACGCTCCTCTATCTGATCGGCGTGTCGCTGTTCCGCCTCCACCTGCGCCGCCGCCACGCAAAATCAGGCGCGCCGTTCACCGGCTGGCGCGCGAATTTCATGGCGGGATAACTCTTGGGGCGGGGCGCTTCGGGAGTGCCGATCGACGGGTCCGTTGGCGCTCCGAGACGGCTAATTCAGCAGCGGATCGTCTTCGGCGAGTTCCTCGGCGAGGATCCGCAGGAACGCCAGGAATTGCGAGTTGACCGTAACGGTTTTGCCTGTCGACAAAGTCATGGTGACAGACCCGTCGGCCGCCGGCGCCGACATTTTCCGGCGCCATTCCGCATCTTCGAAGAGGTCAAACTTCATGGGCGATCGGTCGCGTGATTTGAGCGCGCCGATGGCAATAAAGTCGATCCGGGGTTTTGTCACGTCGCTCATGTGCCCTCGTCCGTGGTGACTTTGAGGGGCGGCGTCGCGCCGATGAGAACCCCGAGCGCGGCGCTGTCCTTGATGCCCGGCGGACAACGGCGCCGATATTCCGCGGCGATCGCGAGCAGCGCTTCTGCGGCGCCGTCGCGCGGGCCATTTTCGATAGCCTCGAGATTTTCGTCGAGCAGGAGATGCGCGAGGACCAGCGTCTCGATCCGATAGCCGGCCCGGTCGGCGACGCGCTGCAGGAGCCTGAAAGAGATCGCTTTCCTACCCGCTTCCATCCTTGAATAGACGGGCTGGCTGACGCCCAGAAGCTCCGCCATTTCTTCCTGGCTGAGATGGCGAAGAGCGCGGTAGACCCGCAACAGCGCCCCGAATTCGAGCATCGAAAATCGCTCCCGATGACGCCATCAGTCTGATCTTCAATAGGCGTCAGAGCAAGCAAAACCGGCGCGGCGGGCCACACCAGATACGCGAGATTTTCGCCTTTTCGGCGAATTATTCTGCAGGCGAATAATTTATTCGCGGGCTGAATAACACCCCCCGAATTTAGAATAGCGACCCCCTGCTTTTGAATAGCCTTGCGATTTCGGGGGACGGCTTGCTGCGCGATACTGCGCCGTCAGTTGGGCGCTGTCCGATGGTCAATCTGGCAAGGGCGGCGCGAAGAAGCAATTGCCGCCATGGGCGCCAGAAAGCTGCCGGAAGACAATAAGCGCGTGAGGCCGCCGGCCGTCGACAGCCCGTTTTTCTGGGCGGCGGAGGCGGCGATCTATCTGCGGATAAGCCTGCGCGCCCTCGAAAATTTCCGCGAGTCCGGCGAAGGCCCCGTCTACCGCAAACATGGCGGGCGCATCGTCTATCGTCTCGACGACCTTGAACGCTGGTCGTCGCGCCGGCGCTATCGCTCCACCTCAAAGCGTGAGGGCGATGAATGAAACCACGGCGTATACTTGTCCTCGCTTTAGTCGCTGTTTCTGTCGGAGGTCTCGGCGTCGCAGGCCTCGTCGACTTTACGCCCGCCTTCGTCTGGAACGCCTCGGCGAGCGCGGCCCTAGGCCTCTACAGAATCGAAACTCGCGCGCCCCGGATCGGCGATTTCGTGCTCGTCAAACCCGATGCACGGCTTGAAGAATTCATCATTTCGCGGGGCTATCTGCCGGAAAATACCCCGCTCCTGAAACGCGTCGCGGTGCTTTCTGGCGCCAAAATTTGCCGCGAGGAAACCGCGATCTTCATCGACGGATCGCCTGTTGCGGAGGCGCTGCGCTTCGATTCTGAAGGCCGCGAAATGCCCGTATGGCAGGGCTGTTTTTCGCTGTCGGACGATGAGGTTTTTCTCCTGAATTCACCCGCCAACTCGCTCGACGGGCGCTATTTCGGCACCACGAAAATCACGCAGGTCATCGGTGTCGCGATTCCCGTTCTGACCTGGGAGCGGGATCGATGAAGCGGGTACGGAAGAAAAAAGCCGGGAGGGCAAGATTAAAGCATTGGTGCAACGAGCGCCCCAAAGCCAGCCTGCACGTCGAAATCTTATGCACCATGCTGCGAAACGCTGGTGCAAAACAGCGCAAGCGCCATGACCGATGCGGATGACGAATTCCGCCCACGGCTCGGGCGCATTCGCGCCGCCGGCGGTCGCGCCTCAAAGCGCTATCTCGGCAAGCTTTACGCGGCGATGGAAAAGGCGACGCCCGGCGCGTTCGCGAAGCGATCGGGTCCGGCGTTTACTGGAGCGCGGCTGGGGCGCGGCGCGGGCTTCGGCGCCGCCTCGGCGATGCGGAACCATCCGTTCACCAAATTCCGCTCGCGACGCGTCGCCGTGAAAATCCGCTCCGTTCGCCTCGGCGCTCATGGTCTGCCGAAAGCGCGGGCGCATCTCAATTACATTCAGCGCGACGCTGCCGGGGGTGAGAGGGGTGCGGCTGAGCTCTACGGGCCGACGCAGGACAGAGTCGATGGCGGTCAATTTCTGGAAGAAGGGAACGGCGACCGCCACCAGTTCCGGATCATCCTCTCGCCCGAAGACGCCGGGGAGCTGCAGAGCCTCAGTCATTTCACGCGCGACGTGATGGCGGCGGCGGAGGAGGACCTCGGCACCCGTCTCGATTGGGTCGCGGTCAACCACTTCCACACCGATCATCCGCATGTTCACATCGTTCTCCGCGGAAGGAGCGATGACGGCGCCGATCTCGTCATCGCCAAGAGTTACATCACGCACGGCTTTCGGCGGCGCGCGGAGGACCTCGCGACACTTGAACTCGGGCCCCGCCGCGATCTCGAAATTGCGCGCTCGCGCGTCGCAGAAGTCGAACGCCAAGCGCTTACCGGGCTTGATCGCGACCTCCTCCGGCGCGCCGCCGACGGACCCCTTCGTCTTGCTCCGCCCGAGACGCCTTACGACGGCTTCGAGACAAAGCTCTTCGCAGCCCGGCTGCAAACGCTTCAGGAAATGGGTCTGGCGCACCGCGAACCCGACGGCTGGCGCCTCACGCCCGATATGGAAAACCGCCTGCGAGAGGCCGGCCAGCGCAGCGACATCATCCGCTCCATGGGCGCCGAACTCGGCGACCGGCTCGCGCCCCATGCAGTGCGAGACTTCGCGACAGAGAAAACCATCGAACGGATCGTCGGCCGCGTCGCCGGCGCGGGCTCGGCTGACGACACTCACGAACGCCGCTTCCTCGCCTTTGAAGGCGCCGACGGCCAACAATGGCACGTCGCGATCGACATGGAGCCCGGCGCGGCGCCACCCAAAGGCGCTGTCGTCGAAGTGACGCGCGCCGCGCCGGTGGCGCGAAAATCCGATTTCACGATCGCGGCGATCGCCGAACGGTCTGGCGGGTTTTATTCCGACGAACTCCATGCCGCTGCCGATCCATCGGCGACGGCGGACTATCGCCTCGCACACAACCGCCGCCTGGAAGCGCTGCGACGGGCCGGAATTGCCGATCGCGCCGCCGATGGCGCCTGGCGCATTCCGGAGGATTTTCTGGAGCAAGCCGCCACATATGAAGCCAAGCGCTCACCCGCGCGCGTCCGCGTACTCTCATGGGTTGCGATCGATCAATTGCCGGGCGCTGCGGCGGTCACCATTCTCGATGACGCGCTCGAAAAGAGAACTACGATCGAGCGGGTCTCGCACGGCTTCGGCGTCGAACTTGACCATGCGCTCAACGCACGCAGGCGATGGCTCCTCGCTCAAGGCATCGGCCGGGAAGGAGAAGAGGGCTTCGTCATCGATCGAGACCGCTTGCACGCTCTCGGTCGTGGGGCGATCGCGGAGACGGCAGGCCGCATCGCGCGCGATCTCGGTAAGGAATTTGCGCCGGTCGGCGTCGTCGGGCGGTTCGAAGGCGTTTACCGGGGGCCGATCGATACGGCCCAAGGGAGATTCGCGATCATCGAGCGGACGAAGGAATTCACGCTGGTCCCCTGGAGGGAGGTTCTCGAACATCGCCGGGGGATGGAAATTTCAGGGATCGTTCGTGCAAGCGGAATCAACTGGGATTTGGGGAGAGGTCGCGCGGGTCCGGCGCGATGAAAGTCTTCAACTGCCCATTGAAGCGATCGCCCCTTTCGATTGGCGGCGCGCACCATTAAGGTCGCCCGCAAATAGAACCGAATCTGCAAACAATCATAAACGGCGAATGCTTCGAAGCGATTGCCTCGGAATGAGAACCAATGGCCCTACACCCTGAATTCCCTGCCTCCCCCTATGCGGAACTCGACTCCGAATTCCGGTGGTTCCCCGCCGCCGAGGAATTGCGCGCCTCCGCCTACGAGAAGCTTCTGCCGCCGCTTGTCGCCAATATCCGCAAGGACGTCAGCGACTGGCGGGCGAGCGATTATGTCGGGGCCTCGCCGACATCCCGGGCTTTGCTGGAATGGTGGTTTAAGACGGACCATCTCGTCGAGGATGCTGACGGAACCCAGTCCGCCTTCCGCTACTACTTCGCGCAGCGCGAAGCCGTTGAAACTGTCATCTGGCTATATGATGTCCGCGGCGTCCGCGACCGGCACGACCTCATGCGCTTCGACGCATCGGGCGCCGTTTCGGCGAACATGTTCGACGAGGCGTGGCCGCGTTTTGTCGTCAAGATGGCGACGGGCGCCGGCAAAACGAAAGTCCTCTCGCTATTGATGGCGTGGAGCTACTTCCACAAGCTTTATGAGCCGGGATCGACGCTGTCGCGGAATTTCCTTTTGATCGCGCCGAACATCATCGTGCTTGATCGCCTGCGCGCCGACTTCGACGGCCTGAAGATTTTCTTCAACGATCCCATTCTGCCGGACAACGGCCACGCGGGCCAGAACTGGCGGGACGATTTCCAGATCGCTCTACATATCCAGGATGAGGTGCGCATCGTCCGCCCGACGGGCAACATCTTCCTCACCAATATCCATCGCGTCTATCTCGGCGAGGTTCCCGAACCGTCCCTCGATGATGAGGATCTGACCAACTACTTCCTGTCGCCCTTCGGCGACCGGCCCGCCGGCAAAACCACCGACAGCAACATCGATCTTGGTGAAATCGTCCGCGAGATCGATGAGCTCGCCGTCTTCAACGACGAGGCGCACCACATCCACGACAACAAGCTCACATGGTTCAAATGCATCGAGGACATCCACCACAAGCTCTTGCAGAAGGATTTGCAGCTCGCGCTGCAGATCGACGTGACGGCGACGCCGCGCCACAATAACGGCGCGATCTTCGTGCAGACGGTCAGCGACTATCCGCTGGTCGAGGCGATCGCCCAGAATGTCGTCAAGCACCCCGTGCTGCCCGACGCCGCCAGCCGCGCGAAACTGCATGAGCATCAGAGCCCGATCATCACCGAGCGCTATGCCGACTATTTGCGGCTCGGCGTCGAGGAATGGCGCAAGAGCTACGCCGAGCACGAGAAGCTCGGAAAGAAGGCGGTGCTCTTCGTCATGGTCGACGACACGCGCAATTGCGACGAGGTCGGCGACTACCTGACCAAAATTTGCCCGGAGTTGGCGGATGGCGTTCTCGTCATTCACACCAAAGCCAATGGCGAAATCTCGGAAGCAGCCTCCGGCAAGAACAAGGAGGAGCTTGAACGCCTCCGTAAGCAGTCGAACGAAATCGACGGCTGGAAGTCGCCCTATAAAGCGATTGTCTCAGTCCTGATGCTGAAAGAGGGCTGGGACGTCCGCAATGTCACCGTCATCGTCGGCCTTCGCGCCTATTCGGCGAAGAGCAACATCCTGCCCGAACAGACGCTCGGGCGCGGCCTTCGCCGGATGTATTTCGGCACGGACATTCGCGAGACCGTCTCGGTCATGGGAACGCCGGCCTTCATGGATTTTGTCGAGTCGATCCAGAGCGAGGGCGTAACCTTCGAGCGCGTGCCGATGGGGCAAGGCGAAACGCGCAACCCGGATGCGCTGACGATCGAGGTCGATCACGAGAATCCAGCCAAGGACATCGATGCGCTCGACATCGCCTTGCCGAAGCTCACGCGCCGTTTCACGCGCGAGTTCGTCGATCTGGCGGAGCTCGACCCGGCGTCCTTCGGTAATACGCGGTTGCCGCTCAAGAATTTCACCGCCGAGGAAACACGTGAGATCGTCTTCAAGACCATGCTCGACGGCGAGGTCGATCACACGATCGATCTCGGCGACGCCGCCGACGCCGATCATCGCTCCGTCGTCGCTTTCTTTGCGCGCCAGCTATTGAAGGAGATGCGGCTCGTCGGAGGCTATGATCAGCTTTATCCGAAAGTGCGCCTCTTCCTGCGCGATCACCTCTTCGACAAAAGCGTCGATCTCGATGACGCGCAAGTGTTGCGCAATTTGTCGGAGCCGGCCGCGACCAAGATCGTGTTCGACTATTTCAAGCAGGCGATCAACGCGCTGACATTGCACGACAGTGGAAGCTCGCGCATCGAAGGGCACATCCGCCTGCGCGAGACACGCCCTTTCCGGGCCGAGGCGCGGCGCTTCGTGCAATCGACGAAATCCGTCTTCAACCGAACGGTGGGGGAAGCGAACGCCGACGGGCTGGAGCTTGCCTTCGCGGCGTTTCTGGAATCCGCGAAGGATGTCGCGGCCTACGCCAAGAATTACGCCGCCGTCGGCTTCCGGCTCGACTATGTGAAGGCGGACGGCGAGCTTTCAACCTACACGCCGGACTTTTTCGTGCGCGATAATGCCGGTCGCGTCTTCATCGTCGAGACCAAGGGGCGCGAGGAGTTGGACCTACCGCAGAAGATGGCGCGCCTCAAACTCTGGTGCGAGGACGCGAACGCGGCGGCGGGCGAAGAGCGTTACGGCTTCGTCTATGTCGATCAGGAAAGTTTTGACCGTCACAAGCCGACGGGCTTCGCAGGGCTTGTCGCCGCGTTTCGCGACTATCAGGAGGGCTGACGCGTGGCGCGTTTGAAACCAGCTTACGAATTGACGCCGGGCGAGCAGCGCGATCTCGTCGAGCTGATCCAGCAGGGCAAGCCGCTGCCTGAAAAATACCGGTTCATCCTCTTTGAGGACAAGCGCGAGGTTGAACTCGTCTGGAACGGCAAGACGCGCGACGTCTGCACCACGGTGCTGCCTTTCCAGTCGCTCGAACATATCGACGAGCCGCGCCGGGAGACGAAAAAGCAGGGCGATCTCTTCGACAGCCGCGGCCGTCAGCAAAAGGGATGGACCAACAAGCTCATCTGGGGCGACAACAAGCTGATACTCTCGTCGCTAAAGGGCGGCGCGCTCCGCAGGCAGATCGAAGAGGCCGGCGGCATCAAGCTCATCTATATCGACCCGCCCTTCGATGTCGGCGCCGACTTCTCGATGGACATCGAGATCGGCGGCGAGACCTTCCACAAGGAGCCGAACCTTTTGGAGCAGATCGCCTATCGCGACACGTGGGGGCGCGGGGCGGATAGCTTTCTTGTCATGCTGCACGAGCGCTTGACGCTGATGCATGATTTGCTTTCGCGCGAAGGCAGCATTTTTTTACATTGCGATTGGCGAGTATCCCCTGTGCTCCGCCTTGCCCTCGACGAGATTTTCGGACGCGCGAATTTTAGGAACGAGATTTACTGGTATTACTACAACAAAATGCCGGACACTCGGAAAGGCGTGTTCCCGCGCGCGACTGACACTATCCTCTGGTACGTTAAGGATCGGACGAGCGGCTATCGATTTGAGCCGCTTGAGGAGACGCGAGATGCGCCGGTCAAACAGCTGCGGCGCGTCAAGGTTGACGGCAAAATGATCAACGCGCGCGACGCCGACGGCAACGTTATCTATGACGTGCGGTCTGAGCGCGTAGTCGATAATGTGTGGCGATTGTCGATGCTGCAGCCGGCGGACAAGACAGAAAACCTGTTCTTTCCGACCCAAAAGCCTGAATCCTTGATTGAATGGATTCTGGATGCGACCACAT
>JBFXBB010000003.1:0-25927 GCA_050183685.1 Amphiplicatus sp. | reverse complement strand
CCGCCGCGCTTTACAAGCGCCTTAAGGCCGCCAATCCGGCGCCGAAAACGGAGCTCGCCTACAAAAACCCTTATACGCTGCTTGTTGCGGTCGTCCTTTCCGCCCAGGCGACCGATGTCAGCGTCAGCAAGGCGACGGCGGCGTTGTTCAAGACCGCCTCGACGCCGACGAAAATGGTCGCGCTTGGCGAGGAAAGGCTCGGGCGTTACATCAAGACGATCGGGCTTTGGCGAAACAAGGCGAAAAATATCATCGCGCTTTCAAAAAAGCTCGTTGAGGAATTCGGCGGGGCGGTTCCGAAAACCCGCGAGGAATTGGAGTCTCTGCCGGGCGTCGGACGAAAATCGGCCAATGTCGTTTTGAACGTCGCCTTCGACGAGCCGACGATTGCGGTCGACACGCATATTTTTCGCGTCGCGAACCGCACGGGGCTCGCACCCGGAAAAACGCCGATCGAGGTCGAAAAGGGCCTTGAGAAGATAACGCCGCCGGAATTTTTACAGAACGCCCATCACTGGCTCATTCTGCATGGGCGCTATATCTGTCTCGCGCGCACGCCGAAATGCGTCATTTGCCCGGTCGCGGATATCTGTCTTTATCCGGATAAAGCAGCGACCGAGAGGGAGCAAAAACCGATGCGTCGCGCAGCGACGGGCGCCGCTTAGCGAAGACCGCGCCAAAACGCCGCCCACCCCGGGGAAGACGGGACGAGCGGGTTAAGCCAGAAGGGGTTTCCATGACCGATCCACGCGACATTCTCATCATCGCGTTAGATATTCCTTCCAAGGACGAGGCCGTCCGTCTTATCGATCGACTCGGCGCGGCGGGCCGATTCTACAAGATCGGCTACCAGCTTTTGCCCATCGGGGGGATAGAGCTTGCGCGCAAGCTGTCCGAGGACGGAAAGAAAATTTTTCTCGATTTCAAATTTCACGACATCGGCGCAACGGTCGAGCGCGGCGTCAGGAGCGTTAGAAAGCTCGGCGGCGATTTTCTGACCGTTCACGCCGAACCCGACGTCCTCAAGGGTGCCGTCGCCGGGCGCGGCGACGATGCGCGCCTGAAAATTCTCGGCGTTACGGTTCTTACAAGCCTGACGCAGGAAAGCCTGACGGCGAGCGGCGTCTCGATGAAGCTCGAAGACCTCGTCCTCAAACGGGCCGAATGCGCCGCCAGGACGGGCGCAGACGGCGTTGTCGCCTCAGCCAGGGAGGCGGCGGCGATCAAGGCGCGTTTCGGCGACGCGCTCCTCATCGTCACGCCAGGCGTCAGACCCGCCGGCGCCGACGCGCATGATCAGGCGCGCGTCGTCACGCCCGCCGCCGCGATCGGCGGCGGCGCCGATTATCTCGTCATCGGCCGCCCGGTCGTCGAGGCCGCCGATCCGGCCGCCGCCGCGCGCGCTCTTCGAAACGAGATCGACGCCGCCCGGCGGCGATGACCGCGGCCGTTGAAAAGTCAGCGAAGCGATCGTCCGTCGCCGCCTTTTTGCGTCGCCGCGCCTCCCCATGTTACACCCTGTTCCCGGCCTCAGTTGAGCGGGCGCGAGGGGGAAAGGAGGCGGCCATGAATGACGCTGCCATCGGCGCTGCGGCGCGCCCGACCGCGCCGGCCGCGAATGATTCGGCAAGGCGCGTCTTGCGCCGCTCGCGGCGATCGATCTTTCAAGCCTATCTGAAAAGCGCGAGGCGCATGGGCGCGGGCCGGCTCGCGGTCATTGACGGAGACGGCAAAAAATTCGTCTATGGAGACATTACGCGCGCCGCCTTCGCCCTGTCGGGCCCGACCGCGAGGCTGACAAAGCCCGGCGAGAAAATCGGCGTGTTCATGCCGACCGGCGCGGGGCTGCTCATAGCGGTCCTGGCCATCCTCGCCCGGGGGCGCGTTCCCGCCATGCTCAATTTCACGTCAGGCGCGCGCAATCTCAAAGCTGCATGCCGCGCCGCGGAGATCACGAAGATCCTGTCCGCAAGGAAATTCATTGAGCTCGCCGGCCTCGGCAAGCTCGTCGAAGACCTCTCGGGCGCGGCGCGCTTCGTCTATCTTGAAGATCTCAAAGACGCGCTGACGCCGCTCGACAAGGCTCGCGCGGTCGTCGGGCCTTTTCTGCCGAATCTCCTCGCCGCCGATCCGCATCCGGACGAAACGGGATTTATACTTTTTACATCGGGCACCGAAGGCGATCCCAAAGGCGTCGTTCTCAGCCATGCGAATATTCTCGCCAATATCGAGCAGATATCGGAGCATGTCGAGATCGAGCCGACGGACATTTTCTTCAATCCGCTTCCCGCTTTCCACTGCTATGGCCTTACCGCGGGAACGCTCTGGCCGGTGCTGGCGGGCTATCGCGTCGCGCTTCACCCCTCGCCGCTGCAAGCGAAAATCATCCCGAAGCGGATTTTCGAAACGAGCGCGACGGTGCTCTTTGCGACAGACACCTTCCTACAGAAATATATGCGCGCGAGCGAGGAAGGCGCGATGAACTCGCTGCGCCTCGCCGTCTGCGGCGCCGAGCGCGTCAAGGACGAAACGCGCCAGGCGGCGGAAAAACGCTTTTCCTTCGAGGTGCTTGAAGGCTATGGCGTCACCGAAGCCTCGCCCGTCCTCGCCGCGAACCAGCCGGGCGACATCCGCGCCGGCACGGTCGGCCGAATGGTCGCCGGCGTCGAGACGCGGATTGAGCCAGTCAACGGACTTCCGGGCGCGGGCCGTCTCCTCGTTCGGGGTCCGAATGTGATGAAGGGCTATCTTTCGCCCGACGCGCCGGGGGTCCTGCAACCGCTCGCCGATGGCTGGCATGACACCGGCGACGTCGTCTCTTTCGACGAGGAAGGCTATGTCTCGATCCGCGGGCGTTTGAAGCGCTTCGCCAAGATCGGCGGCGAGATGATCTCGCTCGCCGTCGTCGAGAACTGCGCCGCCGCGCTCTGGCCCGATAATCTTCATGGCGCGGTGAGCCTGCCCTGCGAAAAGAAGGGCGAGCAGATCGTGCTCGTCACCGACAAAGAGAACGCCGACCGCAGTCTTCTCAGCGCCTGGGCGCGCTCGCATGGCGTTGCGGAGATCGCCGTGCCGAGGCGGATCGTCTCGGTCGCGGCGGCGCCGGTGCTCGGAACGGGCAAGCTCGACTATCTCGCGATCGCGCGTCTCGCCGAGGAGGGCGTCGTTGCGGCGTCCGCTGCGGCGAACGAGGTCAAGAAAGCCGCGGAATAGGGTCAGCCGGCCGCTCCTGACGTTCCATGCGCCCCTAGCCGCCAAGCGCGGCTTGCGCCATCGCCGCCGCCAAGCGCGGCAGGCCGATCGCCAGCCCGATGCTGATGACAAGCCCCAAAAAGGCTTTCAACACATCCCGGCCGACAATAGCGAAGGTCGCCCCCGGCGCCCTGATCTTGTCGATTGTCGCAATCGACAATTCCCGACCCGCGATAAAGCCGAGAAAGGCCCAAGTTGTCGACATCGGCGTCTTCGAAATATAAGCGAAATACGCAAGGAGCGAGGCATAGCTGAAATCGATAATGGTCGCCGAGCGGATGTCCGTGACGCTCGTCTTCGATTTCAGGATCTTCTGCACCGGCCCGCCGCCATTCGCGAAGGTGACCAGGAGGAGGAGCAGTATGACGAGAACGGCGAGCGAGGCCTCGGATGGCTCAAGCTTTCGCGGCAGAAAGACGAATATATTCGCCATGTCCTGGATGAGCCAGACCCCCCATAGATAGGCGGTTGTCACCCATTGCAGCAAAATCCAGAACGGCTTTTGGGCCCTCTCCGGAGTTTTCAGAAAATGGCGCTCGATCGTCGGTGCGAGCAGGGCGTACATCACAAGCCCGACGCCGAAAGAAACGCCATAAGCAAAAAGCGACTTCTGGATCATCGAAGTCAGCCCCTCGATCGACGCGAAGATCGACAGGATCATGAAACTCGTCGAAACGGGGATGCCGAAGCGCGTCAATATGAGAAGCGCGAAAGCCGGAATGACATGGAACCATTCGACGTCGAAGACGGGATATTTCTTGACATTGGAGAGGCGCCCCCAAGAGGGGTCGCCGTCGAATTGGATATAGCCGAACGCGAAAGTGACGACGAGCACCGTCGCCGCAAACAGAAACAGCGCCCACCAGGGCAACTTCTGGTTCGAATTGATGAAGGTGCCAAGCGTCTGCAACGCATCGTTGCCGACAACTGCATAGGCGGCGAAGGCGAAGCCCACCATCGCCCAAAGTCCGTCGCTAATTTCCATCCAAACCCCGTTCCGCCCGCCGGCGCCGGCGAACGCGTCCGCCAGCGAAATGCGGGCGCACCCTCTCCGCTTATTGTTTCACAATTGTGACAATGGGGAACTTTGCTAAGGAAGGCCTTAGGCAAGGAGACGGAATTGATGACCACGAACCCGCCGGCAGGGCCGAAATACGCCCCGCCGGACCATCCCGCGCTCGCCTCCGAGCGGATCGGCGCGCTTCTGGTCAATCTCGGAACGCCTGCGGCGCCGACACCGGCGGCGGTCAGGCGCTATCTTGCGGAATTTCTGAGCGACCCGCGGATCGTCGACTATCCAAGGGCGCTCTGGCTGCCGCTGCTGCATGGGATCATTCTCAATGTGCGGCCAGCGCGCAGCGCGCGGGCTTATCGCAAAGTCTGGCTGGCGGAGACGGACGAAGCGCCGCTGCGCCATTTCACCCGCCGTCAAGCGGAAGCTTTGGCGGGCGCCCTCGACAACGTCATGGCGGGCTGGGCGATGCGCTATGGCGCGCCCTCGATCGCCGAACGCCTCGACGCGATGCGCGCGGCGGGCGCGGACCGCATTCTCGTCGTCCCGCTTTATCCGCAATATTCGGCGACGACGACCGCGAGCGTACATGACGCCGTTTTCGCTGCGGTCAAACAAATGCGTTTCCAACCGGCGATACGCACGGCGCCCGCCTTTCACGACGACCCGCTTTATATCGACGCGCTTGCCGCAAGCGCACGCGAGAAGCTCGGAGCTCTCGATTGGGCGCCGGAACGCGTTCTCCTCTCCTTTCATGGCCTGCCCGAGCGCTTTTTGAAGGAGGGCGATCCTTATTTTTGTCACTGCGCGAAGACAGCGCGGCTCCTGCGCGCAGAAATGGGGTGGACCGAGGATTTTGCGCCCCTGACCTTCCAATCGAAATTCGGGCGCGAAAAGTGGCTGGGCCCTGCCACGGACGATACGCTGCGCGGCCTTGCGGCGGCGGGCGTCGGCCGCGTCGCGGTGATGACGCCGGGCTTTGTCGCCGACTGCCTAGAAACGCTGGAGGAAATCGCCATCGGCGCGCGCGAAATCTTTCTGGCCGCCGGCGGCGCGCATTTCGCCGTCGTTCCTTGTCTCAACGACTCGCCGGCGATGACGCGGCTGCTTGCGGCGATCGTCAAGCGGGAAGCAGCGGGGTGGCTTTAGAGTTCCCCCTTCATCGCCGCAAAAGCACGGGACGGGCGGGAGAGAGAAATGGATCAAGCGAGCCACGCCATCGCCTCGTCGACGCGCGCGAGGACAGCCGGGATATCAGCGTCCGCCGTGCTCTTTGACGGCCGGCCGAGATCGCCGCGGTTTTCGACTAGACAATGACGATGGCCGAGCGCCACGCTCATATACGCCATGTCGAGCGTATGCATGCTCGGATTGACAAGCTCAACGACCGCCATCGGCCGCGTCTGGCGCCAGATGACATTTGCAAGACCCGCCCCGTGCGGCGCAACGACGATCTCCGCGCACGCGAACATCTGAATCTGCTCCGTGAGCGAATGTTCCTGGGCGTCGAAAAATTGAAAGCCGCGATCACGAAGCTGCTCGAACAGCGCGCGCTCATTTCGCAGATGGCGGCGGTTTTGCGCCTTAGGTCCGCGTGAAAGGTAGATCCTGACCGCCGGCGCCGCCGGCGCGCGGTCGGCGCCGAAGCGCCGCGCGATTTCGAGAAGATCCGCCCGCGTCGGCTCGCCATGCGTCGGGACCCAGACGCGTCCCGCGCCGAATCGTTGACCCTCGCCTTGCGCGACGACCGCGCGCGCGCCGAAAACGCCCAAGCCTCGCGCTTCCTCAAAGAAAGGCTGGCGCGCAAGCGACTCGTGAACGACAAACGGCGCCGAACTCGGCGCAAATCGTTCCGCCAGAAAAACCTTCATCATCGTATCGCAGAGAAAATGATAGTAAGTGTAGTCCATCTGCCCCCTCAAGCTGACAAATTCGCCCAGATTGAGGGTCGGTCCGAACAGATAGCTTGAAAGGCGCGGCTCGCGCCGGCGTCCGACAAGGTCGAACGAATTTTTGATGACGCGGCGGCGGTCGAAAAGCTCGCGGCTATAGGAATCGAGCGTCAAATCGCCTTCGAAAACGCGCATTTCGGCGGTCGTCGACTCCCGGTCCCTTGCGGCGCGCTCGGCGAGCGGGCCAAGCGCGTCGGCGGAAAACGGCGCCCAACGCGATCGGGGCTCCGCCCCGTAGACGACGCGCATGCGCCCTTCCGGCCCGACCGAGGGAAGAAGATCAAGACCCGTCCGGCGCAGGCCCCGGAAAAAATGATTGACGCGGACGCGGCCCGGATAATTGCGGAGCCGCTCGCGCAGGAGCGCAAAGCTCATCGACACGCCGTGCGCGCGGCCGCAAGGAACGTGTCGACATCCTCCGCCTTCGTCGCAAAGGAGCAGATAAGCCGGTTGAGACGCCCCTCCGCAGGATCGCTCGGCGTCACCCAGGAATGGAAGGCCGCGCCTTTATCGCGCAATTTTTGCGCGGCCTCGCCGGGGAAAGACGCGAAGACCTCGTTCGCCTCCGTCGGATACCAGATTTTGACGCCGTCAATGGCGGCAAGGCCTTCCGAAAGCTGGCGCGCCATCATATTAGCGTGGCGCGCCAGGCGCAGCCACAAGCCGTCCTCGAAATAGGCGTCGAACTGCGCGGCGATGAAGCGTTGCTTCGACCATAAATGGCCGGCGCGCTTGCGCCGATAGAGGAAATCGGCGGCGCGCGCCTTGTCGAAAAAGATGACGGATTCGGCCGCAAAACAGCCATTCTTCGTGCCGCCGAGACAAAGCGCGTCGACGCCGACTTTCCAGGTGATATCCGCAGGCGAACAATCGAGCGAGACAAGCGCATTCGCAAAGCGCGCGCCGTCCATATGCACAAGAAGCCCGCGCCTGTGAGCGAAATCGCACAAGGCAGAAAGCTCGGCCGGCGTGTAGACAACGCCGCATTCATTAGCTTGCGTCAATGACAGGACCCGGGGCGGCGCCCCATTGGTCCCGCGCACGGGAAAGCCGGCATACGCCTTCTCGATCGTTTCCGGCGCGAGCTTGCCCGCAAATCCTCGGAGCGGCATGAGCTTTGCGCCGCCCGTGAAGAATTCCGGTCCGGCGCATTCGTCTTTTTGCACATGGCTGTCCTCATGACAGAGGATCATTCCATAGGGCGGGCTCATGACGGAGAGCGCCAAGCAGTTCGACGCGCCGCCGGTCCCTACGAAGAAGACGGCGACATCGCGTTCGAAGATTTCGCAAAAGCGCTTCTCGACCTTCGCCGAGAGCGGATCGGCGCCATAGGCCGGCGTCATCCCGCCATTGGCGCGGACGACGGCGTCCATGACTTCGGGCGCTGCGCCCGCCCAGTTGTCCGACGCGAAGATCATCGGGGCACTTGAGCCGGCCGCGCGCGGCCGGTCAAGCGCCCAATTAGCGAAGCGCCGATGAAAATTTAATCCCAAGCGGCGCCGCTTAAGACCCCGCCAGCACCGCGAGCAGAAGCAGCGCGACGATATTGGTGATCTTGATCATCGGATTGACCGCGGGACCAGCCGTATCTTTGTAGGGATCGCCGACCGTATCGCCGGTGACCGCAGCTTTGTGCGCTTCCGAGCCCTTGCCGCCATGATTGCCGTCCTCGATATATTTCTTCGCATTGTCCCAGGCGCCGCCGCCCGCCGTCATCGAGAGCGCGACAAAGAGCCCGGTGACGATGACGCCCATCAGCATCGCGCCAAGCGCGGAAAGCGCCGCCGAGCGGCCAGCGACAATGTCGATCGCGAAATAAAGGACGATCGGCGACAGGATCGGCAGAAGCGAGGGAACGACCATCTCCTTGATCGCTGCGCCCGTCAGCATGTTGACAGCGCGGCCGTAATTGGGGCGTTCCGTGCCCTGCATGATGCCGGGCTTTTCGCGAAACTGCCGGCGCACTTCCTCGACGATCGCGCCCGCCGCGCGCCCGACCGACTGCATCGCCATCGAACCGAAAAGATAAGGCAGGAGGCCGCCGATAAAGAGGCCGACGACGACATAGGGGTTCGACAGCGAGAAATTCACCGCCACATCCGCAAAGCCCGGAAAATCCGCCGGATGCGCGCTGAAATGTTTTATGTCCTCGGTATAGGCCGCAAAGAGCACGAGCGCGCCGAGCCCCGCCGATCCGATCGCATAGCCCTTAGTGACCGCCTTCGTCGTATTGCCGACAGCGTCGAGCGCGTCCGTCGTCTCGCGCACCGCGCCTTCGAGGCCGGACATTTCAGCGATGCCGCCCGCATTATCCGTAACCGGACCGAAGGCGTCGAGCGCGACGATCATGCCGGCGAGCGCCAGCATCGTCGTCACGGCGGTGGCGATGCCGTAAAGGCCGGCGAGATTATAGGTCGCCACAATCGCGACGACGATGACGAGGGCGGGCAGCGCCGTCGCCTCCATCGATACCGCAAGGCCCTGAATGACATTGGTGCCGTGGCCGGAGACGGAGGCCTTCGCCACCGATTTCACCGGGCGGAAGGCCGTCCCCGTGTAATATTCCGTAATCCAGACGATGAGGCCCGTCACGGCGAGGCCGATGACGCCGCAGATATAGAGGCTCAGCCCCGTGAAAGGCGCGCCGGCCTCCATCGCCCCGATCGGCTCGGCGAAGCCGAACAGGAGCTGCGTCACGATCGCGATCGCAACGAGCGACAGGACGCCCGTCACGATCAGGCCCTGATAGAGCGCGCCCATGATATTGGTCGAGCCCTTGCGCAGGAATACAAAGAACGTGCCGATGATCGAGGTGACGATGCAAACGGCGGCGATCGCGAGCGGATAGAGCATGAAATCGGCCGCATTCGCGGTGAAGAGAATGGAGCCGAGCACCATCGTCGCCGCGACCGTAACCACATAGGTCTCAAAAAGGTCAGCGGCCATGCCGGCGCAATCGCCGACATTGTCGCCGACATTGTCGGCGATGGTCGCGGGGTTGCGCGGATCATCTTCCGGAATGCCCGCTTCGACCTTGCCGACGAGGTCGCCGCCGACATCGGCGCCCTTGGTGAAGATGCCGCCGCCCAATCGCGCGAAAACAGAGATCAGCGAGGCGCCGAGCGAGAGCGCGATCAGCCCGTTGACGACGGTCCGGCTCTCCGGCGCATGGCCGAGGGGGCCGGTCAGGACCCAGTAGAAGCCGACGATCCCGAGAAGGGCGAGGCCGGCGACAAGAAGCCCGGTGACGGCGCCCGCCTGAAAGGCGACGGAAAGACCTTTGCCGAGCCCTTCCGTCGCGGCCTGCGTCGTCCTGACATTGGCGCGGACCGAAACGAGCATGCCGATAAAGCCGGTCGAGCCGGACAGGAAAGCGCCGAGCGCAAAGGCGGCGGCCGGAATAAGATTGAGGCCGAAGGCGAAAAGCAGAATGGCGAAGACGGCGCAGCCGGCGATGAAGATCGTCGTATATTGCCGGTTGAGATAGGCCTGCGCGCCTTCCTGGATCGCCGAGGCGATCTCTTTCATGCGGTCATTGCCCGTCGGCAGCGCCATCACGCGCTGGATCGTGAAAGCGCCGTAAAGTATCGCCAGTCCGCCAGAGGCGATGACCAGCATCAACGCTGTGCTCATGTCGTTCCTTCCTTGGCCGCGAGAGCCCGCTATTTCATGATGGACGGAGAGAGAAACGCCGATATGGCCGCCGCGCCCAAGGCGCCAAACGCTTCAACCGGTCCCCGTGACGATGTCGGCGCGGAAACTGGCAAAGCCGGGAGGGGAAATCAATAAAAAGTTGCGCGCCCGCCAAGACCGGGCGCCGCATCCGGCTGCGATTAGGCGGCCCGCGACCGCATCGCGCGGATCGTGTCGGGTTCGGCCTCGGTCAGTTCCTTCACCCAAGGCCAAGTCTTGGCCGTTTCGTCTGTGTAACCAAGATTGCGGGCGGTCGGACTGCGCGGGCGCAACGCCGCTTCCTCGTAATGCGTCCTGAAAACCCGGTCCCAAAAGAAATTCGTGATGCCGTAATTGCCCTGCTCGTTATGGAAATGATGGGCGAGATGCAGTTTCTTGATCCGCCGCCAGAATTTCGATTTCGGCTCGAAGGCGAGATGCTGGCCGCAATGCATGAACTCGTAAAAACAGGTCATGGCGAGCGCCGCGCCGATCGAGGCGAGCGCGCCCGACAGGCCGCCGATCGCCCAGCCGACGGGGCCCGTCAGGATGAGAACCGTCGGCAGGGTCGTATGCAGCCCGCCGAACAGCACCGAGAGATCGTTTGGAAAGCGGTGATGATCGTAATGGACTCTCTTCCACAGCCGCGCCAAACGCCGCGTTTTATACATCCATGCGCCATGCAGCACGAAGCGGTGGAGGAGATACCAGGCGAGCGGATAGACGAGCACGCCCGCGATGATTGCAAGACCGAAACGAAGCGGCGAGCCCATCGTCGCCGCCGCCCCGGCCAGCGAGAAAACGAGAAGGGCCGCGTAGATCTGGACCCCCGGATAGGTGGCGTAGGCCCGCACAAGATCCTTCAGGCTCATGCGATTGAGGAGGTATTCCTCCTCCTTCCAGGCCTTGTAGCCAATGAAAAGACGCACGCGCCAGCGAGCTCCATTGAAACCGCCCGGAAATTAGGCGTTTGGCCGGGAGGTGACAAGGATCGCCGCCGCGGCGAAATCGCTCGCGGCGCGCCATCCCTTAAGCTTTTTCACCGCCCTGCGGCATTTCTGAAACATCCGTGTGCAATTCTTGAAATCGGGTCCGGTTCCGCGCCCTTGCCCCTTGCTCTAAAGGATTGTATCCGCGCAGGATTGTGGGGCTGGCATGGGCTTTTACGGCTCACGGGGACAATCGGAGCCGCGGCGCGGGCGAAAAGACTATTTGGCATGCGCCTAGACAGACAATCATAAGGGGAGAATGAATCCAAAGGCCGGTGCGTGCGCCGGCGCATTGCGGGGACTTTGATGACATTGAACCCTACTCCCACAAGCAACGAAACGCTGCCGCTGAAGCTTGACGGCTTCACGACTCTTGCGGACGCGCTCGACTATGCGGCGAAAGGCGAAACTGGATTCAATTTTTACAATCTTCGCGGCGTGGTCGTGTCAAGCCTTCCCTACGCCGCGCTTCGCCTTGAGGCGCGCCGACTCGCGCGCCGGCTCGCCTCCCGCTTCGAGCGCGGCGCCCGCCTTGCCATTGTCGCCGAGACAAGCCCGGATTTCATGACAGCCTTCTTCGCCTGCCAGTATGCCGGCATGTTGCCGGCGCCGATGCCAATGCCGGTCAATCTCGGCGGCAAGGAAGGCTATCTCGCGCAGATCCGCCAGATGATCGCCGGCGCCAAAGCCGCCGCCGCGATCGGCCCGACGGCGCTCACCGGCTTTCTTAAAGAGGCCGGCGAAGGCCTCGATGTCGAAATCCTCGATTTCGCCGGTCTTGCGGCTTTGTCCGGAGAAGCCGAGCCCGAGCCCTTCCGGCCCGACGAGGCCTGCTACATCCAATATTCCTCCGGCTCGACCAGCGCGCCCAAGGGCGTCATCGGCACGCAACGCTCCGTCACCGCCAATCTCTATGGCATTACGACGCATGGCCTGAAGCTTCGCGACGACGATCGCGCGGCGAGCTGGCTCCCGCTTTATCACGATATGGGCCTCATCGGCTTTTGCCTCGCGCCGATGTTCGGTCAGCGGACGGTCGATTTCATCGCGACCTCGGATTTCGTGCGCCGGCCGCTTCTGTGGCTGCGCGTCATGACCGAAAACAAGACGACGGCGACCTACAGCCCCTCTTTCGGCTATGAGCTTTCCGCCCGGCGCGCGGCGCGCGCAGAGGACGGCGCGATCGACCTGTCGACGCTTAGGATCGCCGGCATTGGCGGCGACATGGTGCGTCCGGAAGCCTTGCGGCTTTTCACCGAAGCTTTCGAGCCCGCCGGCTTCAACCCTCGCGCCTTTCTGCCGAGCTACGGCCTTGCCGAATCAACGCTCGCCATCTCTTTCGCCGATCTCGACGATCCGGTGAAGGTCGACGAGGTCGACATGCGTCACTATACGCGCTCCAGCGTCGCCCAGCCGGCTTCGGCCGTGACCTCGCCAGAACATCGGCGCGGCTTCGTCCGTTGCGGCAAAGCCCTGCCCGGCCATGCGATCGAAGTGCGCGGCGAGAACGGCGCGACGCTCGGCGAGCGCGCCGTCGGGCGCATCTTCATCAAAGGCCCATCGATCACGCCGGGCTATTTCAGCGACCAAGACGCCTCGCGCGCCATGTTCGACGGCGAATGGCTCGACACCGGCGACATGGGTTATTTCCTCGAAGGCGAGATCGTCATCACCGGCCGGGCGAAAGACCTCATCATCATCAATGGCCGCAATATCTGGCCGCAAGACATCGAATGGGCGGTCGAGAAGGTCGGCGGCGTCCGCCAGGGCGGCGTCGCGGCCTTCTCCGTCGATGACGGCGTCGGCGAGCGCATCGTCGTCGTCGCCGAACGGCGCGGCCTTTCGGCCGACGCGATGAACGAACTCAGACGCGAGGTCTCCCGCGTCATCCAGTCCGCCGCCGGCGCGCCCGCCGAGGTCGTCCTCGCCAAGCCCCATTCGATGGTCATGACGTCATCGGGCAAGCTCTCGCGCGCGAAAGTGAAAGCGAAATATCTCGAAGGCGCGTTCGACGAAGAAGCTTTCGCCGAGGAAGACGCGCCGCGCGCCGCCGAAGCGCGGGTGTGACGAGGACCGTCGCCGTCACCGGCGGAACCGGCTTCCTTGGCGCGGCCGTGATCAGCGCTCTGACAGCGCGCGGCGATCGCGTCAAGGCGCTGGCGCGCGCGCCCGGAAAACTTCCGCAAGCTGATAATGTTATGGCTATCGCTGGGGCGCTTGACGACAGGACTGCGCTCGCACGTCTCGCCGCTGGGACGAGCGCCATTGTCCATTGCGCCGGCCTCACCCACGCCCGGCGCGACGATGAGTTCGATGAGGTCAATGTCAAAGGCGCTCGCGCCGCCGCCGAGGCCGCTGCGCAAAACGGATCGTTATTCATCCATATCTCCTCGATCGCGGCTCGACGGCCGGACCTGTCGCCATATTCGGCAAGCAAGCGTCGAAGCGAGGACGCGATCGCGCAAGGGTCGGGCGCCAATCCCTGGATCGTCCTGCGCGCGCCCGCAATGTACGGGCCGGGCGACGCGGCGACCCTTCCCTATTTCCGACTCGTTAAATTGGGCCTCGCGCCGGAGCCGGCCATGCGCCCTGCCCCCCGCGCGAGCCTTGTCTATGTCGCCGACGCCGCCAACGCGATCCTTGCCGCGATCGAGGCGCCGGCGCGGCGCGTCTATGAATTTGGAGACGACGTCCCGGAGGGACGAAGCTGGCGCGAAATCGGCGCGGCGCTCGCCGCCGCAATGGGCAAGAAAGCCGCACGCCTGCCCGCGCCCCGCTTTATTCTCGGCCCCTGCGCGCAGATCGGCGCGCAGATCGCCCGAGTCTCCGGCGCCGCGCCCATGCTGACGCCCGGAAAAATCGCCGAATTCTTCCATCCGGACTGGGTCGCGCGCGACAATCTCTTAAGCGGCGCGACAGCCTGGCGGCCTCGAACGCCGCTCAAAGAAGGGTTTGCAAAAACCGTCCGCTGGTATCAAGAACACGGCTTGCTTTAGCCCGCGACGGGTCCTTGCATGAAAGGCGGCTTCATGGCGGAAATACAGGAAGACGACGACCTCGTATTTCACAAGATATGCTCCCTCCTAGAACCCTTGAACCACAAGGGGGCGAAATTGACGCGCGAGACGGATTTGATCGCCGATCTAGAAATCGACTCCGTCTCGGTGCTCGATATCGTCATGGATATCGAGGACAATTACGACCTTTCGATCCCAGTGAATACGATCTCGGAGACCCGCACCATCGGCGAACTTGTCGACGCCATACACGCTATCAAGAAGCAGCAGGCCTGACCTCTCATGAGCTTGTTTGAAAAGTTCGAGAAGAACGCGGTTCTCTATAATCAACTTTCCGACGCGGGCAGAAATCCTTTCACCGTCGAGATGGAGAGGATGCTGGGGCCGACCCGCGCCATCGTCAAAGGCAAGGAAATCGTCCTTGCCGGGACGAATAACTATCTCGGCCTCACCTTTCGCGAGGACGCCGTCGCGGCCGTCAAGGACGCGGTCGCCAATGAAGGAACGGGAACCACGGGCTCGCGTTTTGCGAACGGCACCTATGCCGGTCACAAGCGGCTCGAAAGAGAGCTTGCGGACTTTCTCGGCCTTTCTCATTGCGTCGTCTTTTCGACTGGCTATCAAGCCAATCTCGGCGCCATCGCGGCGCTCGCAGCGCCCGGCAAGGACGTCATCCTTATCGACGCCGACTGCCATGCCTGCATTTATGACGGCTGCCAACTCTCGGGCGCGGAGACTGTCCGGTTCCGGCATAATTCGCCGGAGGATCTCGACAAGCGCCTTTCCCGTCTCACAGGCGACGGCAAGGGCAAGCTCGTCTGCATCGAAGGCATGTATTCGATGTTCGGCGATGTCGCGCCGGTCGCCGAATTCAACGCCGTGGCGAAGAAGCACAATGCTTATCTCTTTCTCGATGAAGCGCATTCCTTCGGCGTCTTCGGCGAGAACGGCAGGGGCGTCGCCGAACAAGACGGCGTGCTTTCGGAGGTCGATTTCTACTCAGGCACTTTTTCAAAAAGCCTCGCCTCGATCGGCGGCTTTGTCGCCTCGAACCACAAGGAGCTCGATTACTTACGCTTTTCGAGCCGGCCCTATATGTTCACCGCATCGCCGAGCCCCGCTAATATCGCGGCGGCCTCAGCGGCGCTGCGCCATATCGGCAGGGACCCGTCGTTGCGCGAGCGGCTTTGGGCGAATGCACGCCGCGTGCACGCCGCTTTCGCTCAGCTCGGCCTTGCGGTCTGCGCGCCCGTGAGCCCCGTCATTGCGGTCAAGCTCCCCGATCGCGAGACCGCTTTCGCGGCGTGGAATTTCCTTATCGACAACGGCGTTTACGTCAATCTCGCCATCCCCCCCGGCACGCCGAATGCGGCCTCGATCCTCCGGCTTAGCGTATCAGCGGCGCATTCAGACGCCGATCTCGACATCGTTATCGGGGCCTATGGGGCGATGGCGGAGACGTTTTCAGGCGCCGGCTAGACGCGCCGCAAAGACGCCGTTTTTTTGCGCTCCATAGAGAAAACGGGCGAGACAAGAGTGAGAACGAGTATGACGAAGGCCAGGATCGCGCCGGCCAGGACTGCGCCCGCCGCCGCGCTTATCGCGCTCGCCTTTTTCGCGCCCGAGGCGAACGGCGCAAAAAGGGATGTCGTGGAGCCGCCCCACCTCAGCTGCACTGGCGCGCCGAACGAGGTTCTTGTCGTCGTCGAGAATGTGAAAGAGAGCGTCGGCCTCATTACGGCCGAGCTTTATCGCGACGACGAGGAGACATTCCTAACCAAGGAGGGCCGCGAGCAGCGGATGCAGGTCGCGGCCCGCTCGCCGAGGACGGAATTCTGCATGCATGCGCCGCAAGCGACAAGCTATGCGATGGCGATCTATCATGACGAGAACGCCAATATGAAATTCGACAAGGGCGCCTTTGGCCTGCCCGCCGAACCCTATGGCGTTTCCAATAATCCGCGCATGCGCTTCGGGCCGCCCAAAATCGCCGAGGCGCTCTTCCATGTGAATGGCGACGGCGCGACGGTAGAAATAAAATTGAATCACTAGGAGCCATGCTCCGTGAGCCCCGATCACGGCTTTCGCCGGGATAAACAAATAAGGATCCCCGATGCGGGCCGATGCGATCGAAGTCAAACCTGTTCTGACCGCAAAGGACCGGGCGGCCTTCATTCGCGCCGGGAATATTCCCTATGGGGACGACAAGGCTTACGTCGCGCCGCTCGCCTTCGAAGTCGGTCAGCGCCTCAACGCGAAAGAAAATCCCTCCTTGAAGGATGCGCCGCATCAATTGTGGATCGCCTATAAGAATGGCGCGCCGGCGGGGCGCATTTCAGCGATCGTCAACCCGTTGCATCTGACCCGTTACAAGGACGACGCGGCGCATTTCGGTTTTCTGGAGGCGGTCGACGACGACGCGGTGTTCTCTGCGCTTCTCGGCGCGGCGGAGGACTGGGCGCGCGCGCGAGGCATGAAGAGCCTCGCTGGACCCTTCAGCTTTTCCGTCAATGAAGAATGCGGCCTCCTGATAGACGGCTTCGACACGCCGCCTTACGTGATGATGCCGCATGGACGGCCCTATTATCAGGGGCGAGTCGAGGCGCTCGGCTATCGGAAAGCCCGCGACATGCACGCCCTCACATGGGAAAACAAGCGCGACTTCATGCCGGAACGCCGACGTCTTTTTATAGAGAAAACGCTTTCCAAGCCGAATATCTCGGTGCGTACGCTCGACGAGAAGAACTTCGCCGAGGATATCCGTCTCGTCGTCGATATTTTCAACGACGCCTGGTCGGAGAACTGGGGCTTTGTGCCATTCACGGAAGATCAGGCGAAGCGCATGGCGACCGAGCTTCGACCGATCATCACAAAGCACAATGTCGTCTTTTGCTATCTCGACGGCGAGCCCGTCGCTTTTGGCCTCGTCCTGCCGAATGTCAACGAGGCGATCCGCGATTTCAATGGCAGGCTTTTGCCCTTTAACTGGATGAAGCTTCTCTGGCGGCTCAAAGTGAAAGGTCTTCGCACCGCCCGCATGCCGCTGATGGGGGTGCGCAAGACATTACAGAGAAAACCCGTCGGCGCCGCTTTCGCCTACAAGATCATCGACATGGTTAACGGCGCCAATCTCGAACGCGGCCTCACCCATTCCGAGCTTTCCTGGATTCTAGAAAATAACGAGAGCATGCTGTCGATGCTTCTCGACATGGGCTGCCGCATTTACAAGACATATCGCATTTACGAAAAGACGCTCTGATGCGGATCCTCGCCCATGTAATTGTCGCCGCATTTGCGCTTTTCGACGCGGCGCGGGCGCAGACCATCTACAACATCGAAATCGTCGCCGAATATCCCCATGACACGCGCGCTTTCACGCAAGGGCTCTTTTTTCTCGACGGTTCTCTTTATGAGAGCACCGGCATGCAAGGCGAATCGAGCCTGCGTAAAGTCGCCCTCAAAACCGGCGAGGTCTTGAAGATAGAGCGCTACGCCGACGAGATTTTCGGCGAAGGGATTGCGCCCTTCAAAGATAAGATCGTCGCCATCACCTGGCGCTCGCAACTGGGCTTTGTCTTCGACCGCACGAGCTTCAAACAAGTTAGGCAATTCACCTATCCGGGCGAAGGCTGGGGAATAACCTCGGACGGCAAACGCCTCATCATGAGCGACGGCACCTCGGCCTTGCGCTTTCTCGATCCGCGTTCGCTGGAGGAGACGGGCCGGATCACGGTGACGCATAAGGGAAAACCGGTCGATAATCTCAACGAACTCGAATGGATCGACGGCGAGGTCTACGCCAATGTCTGGCGGACGGATATCATTGTCCGCATCGATCCCGAAAGCGGCGCGATCGTCGGGGTCATCGATGCGCGGCCTTTGCGCGCCCGGCTCGGCGGCCAGGCGGCGGACGAAGTGCTGAACGGAATCGCCTATGATTCGCGAAAGCGCCGCCTCTTCCTCACCGGCAAATATTGGCCGAAGCTCTTTGAGGTGAAGCTTGTCCCACGCGCCCTACCGCAATAAAGGCTCGTCGAAGCTCCTAAGCTTCCGTGAATGCAGCGTTCCCGCCTCCGCCTCCTTGCGCAGGAGTTCAATCGCCCGCAAGCCGATCGCAAGATGCTGGCTGACGCGCTCCTGGTAAAAGGCGTCCGCCATGCCGGGAAGCTTGATTTCGCCATGCAGGGGCCGGTCGGAAACGCAAAGCAGCGTGCCGTAGGGCACGCGATAGCGATAACCGTTCGCCGCGATCGTCGCCGACTCCATGTCGATCGCGATCGCGCGCGCCTGGTTGAGCCGCGCCGCGATCTGCTCGAACTTCAATTCCCAATTGCGGTCGCTCGTCGTGACGACCGTGCCCGTGCGCAAATGCTCCTTGAGCTTGGCCTCGGGGATCGCCGAGACTTCCGCGACGGCGCGGGTCAAGGCGAGCTGCACTTCGGCGATCGTCGGCAGGGGAATCGAGGCGGGCAACACATCGTCGAGCACATGGTCGTCGCGAAGATAAGCATGCGCGAGCACATAGTCGCCGAGGCGCTGCGTGCGGCGAAGCCCGCCGCAATGGCCAATCATCAGCCAGACATGCGGGCGCAAGACGGCGAGATGATCGGTGATCGTCTTCGCGTTCGACGGCCCGACGCCAATATTCACGAGCGTGACGCCTTGGGCCCCTTCCTGGACAAGGTGATAGGCGGGCATTTGCGGCAATTGCAGAAGCGGCGGCGAGGAAGGCTCGCTCGCGGGCGCCGTCACGCGGTTTCCGGGCTCGATGAGCGCCGCCGCCGCGCCGCGCGAGACCGAACGGCGGGCGTGCTCGACAAATTCGTCGACATAGCGCTGATAGTTCGTAAACAGTACGAATTGCTGAAAATGCTCCGGCGCCGTCGCCGTATAGTGCTGGATGCGGTGCAGGGAGTAGTCGATGCGTTCGGCCGTAAAGAGAGAGAGCGGCGACGGCCCGCTTCTTTCTAGGATAATCTTGCCGTCCACGATGTCGTCATTTGTGGCGACGAGATTGGGCGTGTTGAAATAGAATTGCAGCTCGGCGCGCTGCGTCGGCGAGAGCAGGGCGCTCGCCTGTTCAAGCGCGAAATTCAAGGGGATCGGCGTCTTCGACCGCCCGACAAACAGCCGCGCGCCGAAGCGCTCGATCATGCGCCTCAGCTGTTCGAGGAGGTAGGCTTCGAACAGCGCCGGCTGCGTCACGGCGGCGCCGTAGAGCGTCGTCTCCGCAATGCGGCCGAGGGCGAGATTGCTCGTCTGGCTCGCCTTCTCAGCGGGCACCTCCGCGCAAAGATAAGGATAGGTCGCTGCGCTCGCTGCGCCGGGCGCAAGCTTGTCGGCGCCATAGTCCTGAAAGCGGCGCTCCATTGCGCCGAGCGCATCGTTATAGAGTTTTTTCAGGCGAAGAAGCGCCGCTTCCGGCGTTTTGCACTGGACGAGGTCATCGGCCGGCGCGTCATGGGACTTCAAGATCTGCATGGCTATCCATAGCATGAGAGCGGCCGCGTCGCGAAGGACGCCGGACAACGGCAGCGCCCGCCCCTAGCGCCTCGCTCCCAGACCAAACTTCGCGGCCACGCGCTGCGCCATGATCTTGGCCGCATCGAGCGCCGGCGCCTCACCCGGCGCGCGCGGGGAAAACCCCAGCCTCCGAATCGCATGGTTCGCCAGGCGCAGCCGCGCTTCGCTGTCGGAGACGCGGCTGCGCCATGTCGCTGAAAAGGAAATCGAAACAGCCGGACCGTTCTTCACCCAATGCGGCGCCTTCAGAGGGACAAAGACGGCCTCGCCCGGTTGGAGATCGAAGCTCTCGGCGAACGCATCATATTCCGGCCGATGCGGAATGTTCCGGTGCTGGATCCCCGCATGGTAGTTCTCATGATGCGCCGCAGTGATGATGTCGCGGTCGGTCGGATAGATCGAGAGGCGCTTCGTTCCTTTGATCTGCATCAGGACATTGTGCTCCGGATCGAGATGGAGCGGCGTTACGGCGCCGGGCGAGGACAGAAAAATAAAGCCGACTTTCTTCCCCATCGGCCCGGTCGCCTTCGCGACGAGCGGGCTGAGTTCGACGAGGCATTCGTCGAGCGCCGCCGCATAATCCGGATCGCGCTCGACATTTTTCAGGACGATCCACGAGCCGCAATCAGCGATGCGCCGAATCGTTTCTTCGGCCGTGAGGCCGTTCGTCGGCGTTTTCCGGGGGTCGCAGCCGACCGGAAGATCGCCCGCATTATATTCGATGCAGCAGGCAGGCAGCACGCGCGCAAGGCGGGCGAGCCGCTCGATCTCGAAAAGCGGATTGTCGGCGAAAGCGTGACGAAGCCGCGCCGGCCTTTCCGGATAGGCGCGGGCGAGCGCGGCGATCCCGTCGAGAAAGATCATCGCGCCGCCCCTTCGCGCGCCCATTCGAGCGCGCGCGCCGCACTGAGCGCGGCGCGGTCGAGCGGCCGGCGCCCGCCGATATTGAGCCCGACGATTCGCCGCCTGCCCGTCCACAAGGAATTGATCATGGGGTGATCGGCGCGCGCGCAGGAATCAAGGAATTTGAGCCCTTCGCCTTCGAGCGCCTTCAGCATGTCGATTTCGAGCATGACGCCTGGCGAATAGCGCGCGAAACGCGGGGCGTATGCGATTTTGAAGGAATAACCTTCGCCGGAATCAATGAAATTGACGATCATCGCGATCGTGTCGGGACCGGCGTCGAGACGATAAAAGCGCAGCGCGCCTGCCGCGAAAGCGGCTTTTAACGCCTCGCGAAAGAATTGCGTCGAAGCCCGCGAGGCGGCGATCGCCGAGCCTTCGCGGCCCTTCCAGCCGGCATTTTCCAAAAGCAGGAACATCGAGGTCCAGATCCCGAGATCATCCGCACCGTCGAGACGGTGGAAGCGAACGGGGCCCGCCGCTTCTTCAAGACGGCGGCGCAGACGCGCAAGCTCCTTGCGCTTCTTTTTGCGGATCGTGTCGTCGATATAGTCGGCGGCCCGATACTCGCCCGCGAGCGCGGCGCGTTCAAATCCGCCTGAGGCGAAGGCGAGCCGCCTTGCGCGCTTTGCTGCGCCGAGCGCCGCCAAGGCGAGCGGCCCGTCTGGATCAATATGACGTAGACGGAGAAAAGAGAACCTTGCAGGATGCTTTTCGAGCATCGAGAACAGCATGTCGAAAAACGCCGCCTCATGCCCGCGCCGGACGAGCGGCGCGGCGTAAAAGCAATGCTCGTGCATGACGCTCGCAAGATAACGCAGCGGCAAGCGCGCATAGCCCCGCTCGGGCGCAAGCGGGAGAACGCCGACAAGCAAAGGCCCGTCATAGACGCAGGCGAGGAGGACATCGTCTGCGCCAAGATGGGCGAGCGCCGGGCGCAGCATAAAGGGCGCGTAAAAAGGATTTTTCTCGACCGCATTCGCCCAGAGATCGCGCCAGTCGGCCTCGATCGCGGCAAGCTTGTCAGGCGCGAGGAAGACGCCGGACAGCCCAGAAGCGTCCGGATTCGGGACAAAGTTGAGCGTGGCCGCTGTCACGAATTGCATGATTCCCAGTCAGCTTGACCGGGAGTTGCATTTCTGGCGCCGCCGCAAACAGAGAGGCGCGCGCGCCTACGCCGCGTCCTCGCCGACGAGAATGTCGCGTTTGCCGGCGTGGTTCGGCGTCGAGACGACGCCCTCCTCCTCCATCCGCTCAATGAGGGTCGCGGCCCGGTTATAACCGATCTGGAGACGGCGCTGGATATAGGAGGTCGACGCCTTGCGGTCGCGCACGACAATCGCGACCGCCTTGTCGTAAAGCGCGTCGCCCGAAGAGGTGTTGCCGCCGATCTCGAAGCCCTCGCCGTCCTCCTCGCCCTCCTTGAGCTCGGTGACTTCCTGCACGTAATCGGGCTTTCCCTGCTTTTTCAGGAATTTGACGATCTTCTCGACCTCGTCGTCGGAGACAAAGGCGCCGTGAACGCGGCGGATGCGTCCGCCCCCCGCCATATGCAGCATGTCGCCCTGGCCGAGGAGCTGTTCGGCGCCCTGCTCGCCGAGGATCGTCCGGCTGTCGATCTTCGATGTCACCTGAAAGGAAATCCGCGTCGGGAAATTCGCTTTGATGGTGCCGGTGATGACGTCGACCGACGGGCGCTGCGTCGCCATGATGAGATGAATGCCTGCGGCGCGCGCCATTTGCGCGAGACGCTGAACCATGCCTTCGATATCCTTGCCCGCGACCATCATGAGGTCCGCGACTTCATCGATCACGACGACGATGAAGGGCATCGGGCCATAGTCAAGCTCTTCGGTTTCGTAGATCGGCTCTCCGTTCGACTGATCATAGCCCGTATGCACGGTGCGCGAGAGAATCTCGCCATTCGCTTCGGCCTCGGCGATGCGCTGATTGAAACCCTCAATATTCCGTACACCAAGCTTTGACATGCGCCGATAGCGCCCCTCCATTTCGCGCACTGTCCATTTCAAGGCGACGACCGCTTTTTTCGGATCAGTGACGACAGGCGCGAGAAGATGCGGGATGCCCTCATAAACAGAAAGCTCCAGCATTTTCGGATCGATCATGATGAGCTTGGCCTGGTCGGGCGACAGACGATAGAGCAGGGACAAGATCATGGTGTTGATGCCGACCGATTTGCCCGAGCCTGTGGTGCCGGCGATCAAGAGATGCGGCATCCGCGCAAGATCGGCGAAGATCGGCTCGCCGCCAATCCCCTTGCCGAGCGCAAGGGTGAGATCGCCGCGCGTATTCTCGAATTCCGCCGCGCCCAGAAGCTCGCGCAAATAGACCATCTCGCGGTCCTGATTGGGCAGCTCGACGCCAATGGCGTTTCTTCCGGGCACGACAGCGACGCGCGCGGCGACCGCGCTCATCGAGCGCGCGATGTCGTCGGCGAGGCCGATGACGCGCGAAGATTTGACGCCGGCCGCCGGCTCCAATTCATAAAGCGTGACGACGGGCCCCGGATGCACATTGACGATCTCGCCCTTGACGCCGAAATCGGCGAGGACGTTTTCGAGCATGCGCGCATTCTGTTCGAGCGCCTCGTCTGAAACAACTCTGCGGCGCGCGTGCTCCGGTCTGCCGAGAAGGGAGAGCGGCGGGAATTCGTAAGATCCCGGCGCAAAAACAGGAAGCTCATGCTGGGCTTCCCGAATTTCGCGCTTACCGGGGCGCTGTTCTGTCTTTTTACGGATGATCTTACGCTTTCTTTCGCGTCTTGGCGCGACGAGCGGCGGCTCGTGCGAGCCTTCCTCATCAAACGCATCGAGGTCTTCTTCTTTGCTTTCTTCCTCCCCGCCGCGCCAGTGCGCGACAAGATCGGCGGCGCGGTCATAAAGGGCGCTCGCCGCGCCCTGCGAGGCGCGACAGGCGTCAGCGAGGCGCTCCACGGTCAGTCCGCATACAATAGCATAGAGAGCGAGCGCGCCGAGAACGGAGCCCGCCGCCGCCAAAGGCGCAAAGGACTGAAGGCCGAAAGCGGCGAGGACGTCGAGCGCGCCGCCCCTCAAAACTTCGCCAAGGAGCCCGCCGACGCCGACGACAAAGGGCCAGGCGGCTGGGGTGGGAAGCGCGGCGGCGAAGGCCGCGGCGAGCGGGATCGCCACGACAAAGGCGGCGAGCCGCGCCCAGAACGTAAAGGGCGTTTCGCGCGGCGCGCCCTTGAGGAGCGCGAGTGCGCCCCAAATCGCGAGCGGGGCGATCACAAGCAGCGCCGCGCCGCCGAAGAGCTGCAAAAAAAGATCGGCGACGACGGCGCCGAGCGGCCCCGCCCAATTTGCGGCGGCGCGACCCGTTGCATTATTGAGACTCGGATCGCTGATCGAGAAGGTCGCAAAGGCGAGCGTCAGCCACAGCGCCAGCACAAGCAGCGCCGCGCCGCCGCCCCGCATCAGCGCCGCGCGGCGAAAGGCGGCAAAACGTTCGTGGAGAGACGGTTCGGTGCGCGAGCGAAATGAACGGCGCGGCATGTCGATCATGATCGTAAACTTAGGTCCGTCCCCATCATGGCACGGAGGAGAAAGAAAAGGGTTAATAGAGATTAACGATTGGGCGATAAGGAACGGGCGACAAAAATGGGGAGGGGAAAACCAAGGACAGATCACATTGCTCTATCCCCTCCTTGTCCTTGTCAGCCCTGCGAAAACTCCGGATACGCCTCCAGGCCAAGCTCAACCCTATCGAGACCAAATCGCTCGTGCTCCGGCGCGACGCGGACGCCGAGCGTGTATTTGAGCGCAAGCCAGACAAGAAGGCTGAGGACAAAGACGAAGGCGCCGATCATCATAACGCCGACGAGCTGACCGAAAAAGCTCGCCTCGGAATTCGACCAGGGAACAATGATCGTTCCCCAAACGCCGCAGAAGAGATGCGCCGGGATCGCGCCGACGACATCGACGATCTTCAACCTGTCGAGCATCGGGACGGCGACCGTGACGATGACGCCGCCGATCGCGCCGATGAGAACCGCCTGTGCGATGGTCGGCGCAAGCGGCTCGCCCGTGATCGAGACGAGACCGCCAATGGCGCCGTTAAGGACGACGGCGAGGTCGATCTTTTTGTAGATGATCTGCGTCAGCGCCATCGCCGTGACGACGCCGGCAGAGGCTGCGCTGTTCGTATTGACGAAAATATTGGCGACCGCAATCGCGTCGGGGATCGCGCCGAGGGCGAGTTGGGCGCCGCCATTGAAGCCGAACCAGCCGAGCCAGAGAATGAACGTTCCAAGCACGGCGAGCGGCAGGTTCGAGCCCGGCGCCTGCCGCGTCTCGCCGTGTTCATATTTGCCGAGACGGGGTCCGAGAACGAGCGCGCCGGCGAGCGCCGCCCAGCCGCCCGTCGAATGAACGAGCGTCGAGCCCGCGAAATCGGAAAAGGACCAAGCCGCGTCGAGATAGCCGCCGCCCCATTCCCAACCCGCTTCGATGGGATAGATGATCCCGGTCAGGAGCGCGGTGAAAATCAGGAAGGACCAGAGCTTGACGCGCTCGGCGAGCGCGCCCGAAACGATCAAGGCCGCCATCGCGACGAAGACCATCTGGAAATGCCAGTCCGCGCTCGCCGCACGGCCCGTCGCAAGCGGATCCGAATCGTCCGCGCCCCAGATCGCAAAGGCGCCGAGAAGCCCGCCCTTCTCGACGCCATAGATGAGATTATAGCCGACAAGCCAGACCATGAGGCCGGCGATCGAATAGACGGCGATGTTTTTAAGACAGATCGTCCCGGCGTTTTTGGCGCGACCGAGACCGGCTTCGCGCATGCAAAAGCCCGCCGCCATGAACATGACGAGGATGCCGGAGATGAGCAGGAACAGCGTGCTGAATATATATCTGGAGGTGTCGGTCGCGGACTGAATTTCGAGCCCGGCCCCCTGCGCAAAAGCTGGCGGCGCGCCGGCGCAAAGGAGGATAAGAAAAAACGCTGTTAGCCTCGCTCTCGTCATCAAAGGCCTCCATGCTGCGCTGGGGCGGCCTCGACGGCGCCGCCGCCTGTCTGCCCCTATGCCCGGCGATTGCCTCTTAACCCGCTTCGGCGCAGGCGCAGCAACAGATTTTCGCGCAAAAGAAAAGCGCGCGGCCGGCGGCCGCGCGCGGAAGGATCGGACGGACCGCCCTGTTCTTAGTGCACCACTTCGCCGTGCAAATTGATGTCGAGCCCCTCGATCTCGGCCTCTTTTTTCACGCGAAGACCGATCGTCAAATCAATAACCTTCAAGATCACGAAGGACGCGACGGCGCACCAGACAATCGTCGCAAGCGTGCCGAGAAACTGCGTCCAGACCTGGCCGGCATGGCCGTCCAGAAGCCCGCCATCGCCGCCATAAATAGCGGCGCGGGCGAAGACGCCGGTCAGGATCGCGCCGACAAAGCCGCCGACCGCGTGAACGCCAAACGCATCAAGAGAGTCGTCATAACCAAGCGCCGGTTTCATATAGACGGCCGCCAGGAAACAAATGATCCCGGCCGCGACGCCGATCGCAAGCGCGCCCATCGGATCGACATAGCCCGAGGCCGGCGTGATGGCCACAAGACCGGCGACGGCGCC
>JBFXBB010000002.1:0-26137 GCA_050183685.1 Amphiplicatus sp. | reverse complement strand
CTCGATCACGCCTATCTCCGCGAATTTCGCCTCGATCATGTCCTTGTCATAAGGCTTCATCACATGATGGGCCGCGCCCGCCGCTTTCGCCAAAACGAATTGCTGCGCATCGTTCTCGGTGGCGCAAAGAACGATCGCCGGACGCGCGTCAGGCTCGAACGCGCCGACGCCGCGCAGAAAATCGAGCGCGCCCATCGCGGGCAGATCCCAGTCAAGAAGAACGACGTCCGGCTTTTCGGCGCGGCACATTTCAATCGCTTCCGAGGCGTTCGCCGCCTCGCGGGCGCAAAGGCCGATCGCCTCGACGACGCGCGCCGCGATCTGGCGGACGATGGCCGAATCTTCAATGACGAGACAGGATTTCATCGCGGCGTCCCTTTAAAAGGCGGGCCTGGCGTCCCGCGCTCTTCTCGGCGCCGATTGTCGCGCGCCTTGGTTAGCCCGGCGTTAATGACCGGCGCCGAATTTCGCCCGCAGAAGGACCCGCTCGCCGTCGAGGACGGCCGAGGCCTCGCCGCCGGCCTCGCGGGCGAGGAGACCCGCAACATAGGCCGGCGCGAATTTCGGCTTCAACTCGTCCGCGGCGCCGGCGAGGGCAGCGGCGAGATCGGGCTGCAAGATCACGCGCGGGCCCGTCGCCTCGACACGGAGCTCGTCCGCGCCGCCGGAAATAGCGACGGTCCCCCCGCGAGGAACGCAATCGGCGGCGGCGTAAGCGAGGATGAGCGCCGTTTTGACGCGTTCCTTCGCCGCAAGGCCGGGTTCGATCTTCCAGACAAGCTCCGCCTTGAACCATTTATAAAGCTCGCCAAGGATGGAGGCGGCCTCCTCCATCGGCAGCTCGGCGCCGCGCCCGCCGGCCGCGCCATAGGCGAGCCGGGCGTATTTCAGAAGCGCGACCGATTTCTCCCCGCCCGAACGGATGAGATCGAGCGCGGCCGCGCGCATGGTTTGGTCCATGTCGGGGTCGTCGAGGACCTCAAGACCGGACCCGAGCGCGCCGATCGGGTTGATGAGATCATGGCAGAGCCGCGAGGCGAGAAGCGCCGAAAGCGCGACGGCGTCCAGGGCTTCAGGGTCGTGCGGCATCAGGATTTGCTCCTTGGCGTGAGCATTCCTTATGGCCGATTCGCCAGCGCCCGCGCCAGCGCGCGAGCGGCCCTTCCGCCGCGGCGCGCCCGCGGCCCATCCTTCGTGACGGCGCTTGCGCGCCTCCTCAGGATGAGGCCCGTGCTTGTTGCAACAGTGCGCAGCCTCATCCTGAGGAGCGCCGAAGGCGCGTCACGAAGGATGGGCCGCGAGCGCGCCGATCGAGATGAAGTGCTCGCCGCCTAGGGCTTGCGCAGCCAGCTTCCCGATTGGTCGCGGACGCATTGGCCGGATGGCGCCTGGTTGATGAGCTTTTCGGCCGTCACCTTCGCCGCGTCGGCGACGGTGACGCCATTGCGTTCGGCGAGGCGCGCATAAGCCGCCTTGCGCTGTAAATTCACCGAATCGACCTCGCGACGCAATTCGGCGCTCGCTTCGCCAGAATCGATAACGCCGAGATAGCCGTCGGCCTGCTCGCCGACGACGCATTTCGATTTGGCGTCCTCGATCAAGGCGCTCGCCGCATAAGCCGCGCCGGCGAGCGCACTCCCAAGGAGCGCGATAGCGGCGGCCAGAACTTTGATGATCGGTTTCATCTCTTTCTCCCTCAAACCCTAGAAGATGTCCGGATTGCCGGCGATCAGATCTTCAACCTCGCGGTCGAGCTTGACGCGGACCTCCTGATCGATCTTGACGTTCAAATTGATCTCGATCGGTTTGTCCGGAGCCTGAACTTTCACCGTCGCGCACGCCGTCGTGACGGCCAGCATGAGGACGAGCGGCGCAACGCGCGTCCCGTATCGTTCCTTTGTCAGCATCATTCCTAGCCCTTTTTTCCGCTCCGCCCGCTTTTGTCCGTTCTTACCATAGGCTTCTTCTTTGACGAAATCGCGGCGGTTTCAAAGCGGGCGTTCGGCCGGATTTACGTCTATTCGCCTTGTTTCGAGCGCTCCTTCAACCGTTCGAATTGCAGGCGAAAATCAGTCGAAAGCCGCGCCTGCTCAATCAGGGCGAGGAGCGGCGCCTCGATCGAAATGCGATAGACGACGGGAGAGACGACTCTTTGTTCATTGACCGGAACGCCGCTCAGCCCCTCGAACAGCACGTTGAATTTCAACGTCCCGTCAAGCGGGCCGTTCACCTCGGCGGCGAGCTTATCGAAATGCAGCTCCCGGAGGATGTCGAAAGCAAGAGAGGCCTCCTTGTTGGCGCTCGACGCCGCGGCGCCGGTTTGTCCGGCATAACGGATGACGCCCTTGCCGGCGGAATAAAAAAGGCCGCCATCGACCCGCGCCTTGTCCTCGGAGAGGAAGATCGGCAGGACCCCTTCGACGACGCCTTCGCCTGAAAGCCCGTCTATATTGAGATAGCCGAGCATCTGGCCAAGATCGACATGGCGGGCGCGAAGCGCGGTCGCCGCGCGTTCGCCCGATAGCGAGGCGACCGCGTCATAGGCGCCGATGCGGCCGCCGAACCAGGGAAACTCCGCCCTGATGATATGCAGCGTCTCGTCGCCGGGAAGCTCGAACTCCGCCGTTCCGTCTTCGAGCTGCAAGGCGTCCATGTCGATATGGCGCAGGCTCAATGTCTGCGGGCCGTCGCTTTTCAGCGGCGCAAGGCTCGTCAGTTTCAACCGTCCCGACAGGCCCTCGGTCTTCGTCACCGCGCGGCCGGGGCCGTAGAAAGACACGTCATCAAAAGTGATGTCGCCGGCAGAGCGATTGTCGGCGGGACGCGGCCCCCAGGCGAAGGTGAAGACGCCCTCCGCGGCGCCGTCTGTCGTTCCGATCTGGCCCTTCAAGGCCGGAACGACATTCGCCGGCTGCAAGCCCCGCGGCGTGAAATCGAGCCGGCCCGTTTTAACGGTGAGCGCGCCGCGCCCGCTTTTCACGTCATGCGCGCCCGCGCCATCGCCGAGCGCAAAGCCGGCCGGCGTCGCAGCCGCGAAATCGAAGACAAACTTGTCCTCGGCGAGTTTGGCGGCGCCGGACGCCATCACGGGCGCGATTTGAACGGGGCTCGCATTCTGCGACAGACGAAGCCGCGAGAGCGACGACTGGATCGTCATGCCGGCGGCGTCAAGGCGCGCGTCGAACAGGCCCGCCGCATCGGCCGCGATGATCGCCTTGTTGATAAGGATGCGGCCTTTCGAAAGCGAGCCTTGCGCCGTCGTCGTCCTCGCCGCGCTGTCGTAGCTCCCCCTGAAATCGATCATCGGCGGCGCGCCTTCGAAAAGCGTCTTCGCCAGACGATAACGCGCGTCCTTGGCGGCGAGCCGGCCGGCGAATGTCATTCGCGGTCCGTCGACAAAGGATGTCGTCAGCAGCGGGTCGTCAACAGCGCAAAGGCCCGCGCCTGACAGGCGGCCCTCGCTGTCTTGCCCGGCGATCCTGAAATCGACGCGCTGAAGCGCGATGCAGTCTTCGTCAAGGAAAGCCGAGAGCGTTTTTGCATCGAGATCGATCTCTATACGGAGCGCCGCCTCAAGATTTGTTTGAGAAACGCTGAGCGCCCCGAGGCTGGCGCTTTTGACGCGGGTCTGCACCGTAACGTCGCCATCGACGGCCGGCGCGCGGAAAACGCCTTTCGCGGCAAGATGCGTCGCGCCCAGCTCGATCCCGTCGACCTTATGTTCGCCAAGATCAAGCGCCGCGTCATAGCGCCAGGCGCCATTGTCGAACGCGGCGAGGAGGCGCGCCTCGCCGTCGAAGGCGGCGCCCGCCAGCGTCGCGGCGAGGCGCATTGTCTCGGCGGAACGGCCCGCGGCCATTTCCCGCCACGACTCGCCCTCGGCGGAAAGATCGAGCCGTATCGCCTTGAACGCGCCTTGCGGCGTTCCGAAATCGCCGGCGAGCCGGCCTTCGGCGGCGAAGGCGCCGTCCTTTCCAAGCGTGACGTCGGCGCGGAGCGAGGCGTCCGCCGCGCGCCACTCCCCGATCGTCAGCGCCGCCGTTTCGCCGTCGAGCTTAAAGGCGCCGCCGTCTTCGGCGAGCGCGCCCTCAATGAGGCCGGCGCCGGATCCCTCCGGAGCGGTGACCTTTACGGCGAGCCCGTCGATTTTGACCCGCTCGACCGGCAAAGAGAATTCGGTTGACTTATCACCCTTCGGAAGATCGACGCCGGCGACGCGGATCGCGCCGCGCTCGTTCAGAGCGATCGCAATGCGGCCGGGACCGAGGGCGACCGATTTCACCTTTTCGCCGCGAAGAAGACCGAAAAAATCATAAGAGACGTCGATGAGGTCGACCGCGTTCTCCCCGCCCTTAAGATCGGCGATCGTTAACCGTTCAAGGGAGATTTCCTTAACATCGAGGGACGGATTTTCGACGCCGGCGCGGACAAGCATCGAACGCAGCGCCGCTTCGGCGACGGCGCAGCGGAAAAAGTAAATCCCCGCCGCCAGACCCGCGACGATGACGATAAGCGCCGCAATGAGCCGCAGGGTCGTCCGCATTCCCTTCCCCGTCCGGTCGAAAGGCCGTCATCCGCTCAAAACGGAACATTTCCCTTCGCCGATAATTAAGCCTGCCCGTGTTGTCTTTTCCGTGCCGTATATCCCCGAATGCGCGTCTCGCAGTTTGGCGTCTTTCGTGCAGAAAAGCGAGGCGAACGAAGGGATCGGGGCGCCGCCGGATTGACAGGGCCGCGAATTCGCGAAGAAAGTGCCGCGCCCTCGCCGGGCCGGATTTGCCGGATTGTCGCCGGATCGTTGATCGTCAGGGCCCATGCACCAGGACACGCCGCAAAAAAACGTAATGAATTCAGCGATTGAGGCGAGGCGCGCGCCGCTCGCGGCGGCCGCGTCCTGCGCGGTCATGCTCGCGGGCGCCTGCTTTATCGCCTATGTGATGGCGCAAGCGCCCGTCGCCGGCCGCGCCGGCTCTCCCGCCGCGCCGGAAGTGCGGATCAGCCTCGCCCCCTCGCCGCCCGCCGCAACCCCGCCCGCAACGCCAGAGACCGCAACGCCAGAGACCGTCGCGGCGGCGACCGGCGGGTCGCCAACCGACATCGCAACGGGCGCGCCGGCGGCGCCGAGCCTTGCCGCGCCCGTCGACGAAAGGACGGCCGACGAAGCGGTCGAGGCCGAACTCCTGCCGCGGCTGAAGCCTGCCGCATCGCCGGCCGCCCTTGCGACGGCGCAGCGCGCGGCGATGCAGGCGCCGCCGGTGCTCGCGCTCGGCCAGACCTTTCTTGCAAGCAAGGCCGACGCGCCGCCGCCCGTTTTCTTCGCCTCCGACATGCTGCGGAGCGAGACGGCAAAACCGCCGCTCGCCGTCGCCTATGCGGGCGACATGACGGACGGCCCGCGCGCCCTGCGCGTCACGCTGACGCGCGGCGAGACCTTTGTCGACGCGATGCGCCGCGCGGGCGTCCGCGCCGAAGACCGCAACGCCGCCGCCTACGCTTTCGGCAAGGCGCAAAATCTTCGCGCGCTTCGTCCGGGCCAGGAATTCGTGCTCACCGTCGCCGACGAAAACAAGACGCTCTTCCAGCTCGCGGAAAAAAAGGCGGCGCCGGAAACCTATCTGCTCGCGCTCGATTTCAACGCCGACGCCGAAAACCGCGTGCGCGTGACGCGCTCTCCGGAGGGCGGCTTTGAAGCGCATAAAGCGAGCGTCGATCTTACCTCGCGCCTTGTCGCGGTGTCCGGCCGCATCGAGGGAAGCCTTTATCTCTCGGCGAAACGCGCGGGCGCGCCCGACGCCGTCATCGCCGGCCTCGCCGACGCCTTCGCCTATGACATCGACTTCCAGCGCGAAATCCTCGGCGGCGACGAATTCGAGGCCATCTTTGAAGTGCGTTACGATGAGAAGGGCCGGGCCGTCGACGCCGGCGACATTCTGTTCGGGCGCCTCACCTGGCGCGGCCGCACGAAAGAAAAGGGCTATTACCGTTTCACCGCGGCCGAGGACGCCCGCGCCGATTTCTACGACCGCAGCGGCGAGAGCGCGCGGCGCCTCCTTATGAAGACGCCGATCGACGGGGCGCGCCTTTCGTCAGGCTTCGGCGCGCGCAAACATCCGATCTATGGCTATACGCGCGCGCATAAGGGCGTCGATTTCGCCGCCTCGCGCGGCACGCCGATCAAGGCGGCGGGCTCGGGCGTCATTGTGCGCGCCAACCGCTTTGGCAGTTTCGGCAATTATGTCCGCATCCGTCATGCGAGCGGCTATGAAACCGCTTATGCGCATCTCAACGGCTTTGCGCGCGGGATAAAGGCCGGCGCGCGCGTCTCGCAGGGCGACATCATCGGCTATGTCGGCACGACCGGCGCCTCGACGGGCCCGCATCTGCATTACGAAGTCCATCTGAACGGCGTCGCGGTCAATCCGCAAAGCCTCAAAATCGCGACGGGAATTTCACTCAAAGGCGGCGATCTGAAAGCCTTCAAGGCGCAGCGCGACATGATCGACGCGATGCGCCTGCCGGCGGCGCCCGCTCCCGGCCTCCTTGCGCAGGACGGCGGCGGCGCGGCGCTATAGGCAATTGCCCCAAGCCTTTGTTCTTGATATGTTCAATCAATTTCGTTATGCTTCAAATCAATCCTGCGAGGCGAGTATGGACGATCACAACATTCGGTTTGATCGAGACAAATTCTGTGCTGTCGTCCATTACATTTGCTCCAAATGCCCGGACGAACTTGGAAATGTCAAACTTCACAAGATTATGTATTTCGCGGACATGCTGCACTTCATGGCGATGGGGCGGCCTCTGACGGGTGTTGACTATTTAAAGCAAAGTTTTGGCCCGGTAGCTCGACATCTTACGCAGACTCTAAAAAAACTTGAAGCGGATGGACTCATCCGAATTGAAACGCAAGATTATTTTGGCTTCGAGAAGAAACGTTATGTTTCTCTTGCGTCGCCAAGTTTCAAATTCAGCAATCTTGAGGTCCAACTGCTTGAAGATGTGATCGAATTTGTCCGTGGACATTCTGCGCGCGCCATTAGCGAATTAAGCCATGATGCAGCATGGAAAGCGGCTGATGCGGGAGAGCGCATTCCCTATGCAGCAGCCTATGGTCTTCAGGCCGGAGAGATATCGGAGGACGATCAGGCGTGGGCGCTTGCTGAAGCTCGAAAAATCCGTCCTTTGATTGAGGCCGAACGCTGTGAACGTGGAATTTTCTGAGCTCGCGCTGGCCGGCCTTCGTCGTGAAATTCCGAATGAGTCAAAGCAGCAGTCCTGCCTGATCTCATTACGCTTTTATCTGAGACGGGATCACGCCAACCACTCGATGCCCTGTCCAGCTTTCGACGACAGACAGCTTTTCTTATATCCCTTCTCGAAGTGGCGGGTTCTCTACGAGCGGGGCGACAAGGTTGTTCGTCTGGGCGTTCGGACTGAGACGCTGACGACGCCCAAAGCGAATATTTGGCATGGAGCAGCTAATTGCGCCGCTGCTCCCGCAGCACTTCCCTAACATAGGCCTCGACATCGAGATCGCCCGTCGCGCGGCCCTTAAGCTGCTCCTTCACGCGATGCGGAAGGCTCTGCGGGTCCGAGCCGCCAACGGCGTCGATTGTCTGGCGGATGAGCGCCTTCAACGCCGCCTCCTTGTCGGGAGTCCAGCTTCGCTCTTTCGTCATCGGCGCCTCCTTTCGGATTTTCCCGCGTTAATTCAACAGGGCGTCCGCCGGACGCTCCTCGCCGCCGCCAAAGCCGGCGCCGCGACGCCGCGCCGGCCGGCCGTTGATCCTGACGCCGTCGGCATCGGCGGAAATGTCGAGCGTCTCGCCGTCGGCGATGTCGCCGGCGAGGATAAGCTCGGCGAGCGGGTCTTGCAGGCTCCGCTGGATGACGCGCTTCAGGGGCCGCGCGCCATAGACCGGATCGTAGCCGGCGTCGCCGAGCCAGCGCCGCGCCGCCTCGTCGAGAACAAGCGTCATCTTGCGGTCGGCGAGCAGCTTCTGGAGCCGGCCGATCTGGATGTCGACGATCCGGTCCATCTGCGCGCGCGTAAGGCGGTGGAAAAGGATGATCTCGTCGAGGCGGTTGAGGAATTCCGGCCGGAAACGCGCGCGCACGGCCTGCATCACTTGCGGGCGCACGGCTTCCGAATCCTCCCCCTCGGGCTGCGCGGCGAGATGCTCCGCGCCGAGATTGGACGTCAGGATAATGAGCGTGTTCTTGAAGTCGACGGTGCGGCCCTGGCCGTCAGTCAGCCGCCCGTCGTCGAGCACCTGCAAGAGCACGTTGAAGACGTCGGGATGCGCCTTCTCGACCTCGTCGAAAAGCACCACCTGATAAGGCCGGCGGCGGACGGTTTCCGTCAAGACGCCGCCCTCCTCATAGCCGACATAGCCCGGCGGCGCGCCGATGAGACGCGACACGGAATGCTTTTCCATGAATTCCGACATGTCGATGCGCGCGATCGCCGTGTCGTCGTCGAACAGAAATTCGGCGAGCGCTTTCGTCAATTCGGTCTTGCCGACGCCGGTCGGCCCGAGAAAGAGGAACGAGCCCATCGGCCGGTTCGGGTCCTGAAGCCCGGCGCGCGCCCGGCGGACGGCCGCGGAGACCGCTTCGACCGCCTCGCGCTGGCCGACGACGCGGGCGGCGAGAAATTCCTCCATGCGCAGGAGCTTTTCGCGCTCGCCTTCGAGCATCTTGTCGACCGGCACGCCCGTCCAGCGCGAGACGACGCTCGCGATATTCTCCGCGTCGACGACCTCCTGCACGAGGCCACCTTTGTCCGCGCTCGCCGCGTCGGCCTCGGCGAGTTTCTTTTCGAGCGCCGGGATCTGCCCGTATTTCAGCTCCGAGGCGCGGGCGAGATCGCCGCGCCGTTCAGCCTCGACCAGCGCCTGGCGCAAATGATCGAGCTCTTCCTTGATCTTCGTCGCCGAGGCGAGGCTTTCCTTTTCCGACCGCCAGCGCGCGGTCAGCGCGCCCGAGCGCTCTTCGAGATCGGCAAGCTCTTCCTCAAGCCGCGCGAGGCGGTCCTTCGAGGCCGCGTCGCTCTCCTTTTTCAAGGCTTCCCGTTCGATCTTCATCTGAATGATGCGGCGGTCGAGTTCATCGAGCTCTTCGGGCTTTGAATCGACCTCCATGCGAAGGCGCGAGGCCGCCTCGTCGACCAAGTCGATCGCCTTGTCGGGAAGAAAACGGTCGGTGATGTAGCGATGCGACAAGGTCGCCGCCGCGACGATCGCGCTGTCGGAAATCCGGACGCCGTGATGCAGCTCGTATTTTTCCTTCAGCCCGCGAAGAATGGAGACCGTGTCCTCGACGCTCGGCTCGTCGACGAAAACCGCCTGAAAGCGCCGTGCGAGCGCGGCGTCCTTCTCGACATATTTGCGATACTCATCGAGCGTCGTCGCGCCGATGCAGTGAAGTTCGCCGCGGGCGAGCGCCGGCTTCAACAGATTTGAGGCGTCCATCGCGCCTTCGGACTTGCCGGCGCCGACCAGCGTGTGCAGCTCATCGATGAAAAGGACGATCTCGCCGCTCGCGCCCGTCACTTCCGACAACACCGCCTTGAGGCGCTCTTCGAATTCGCCGCGATATTTCGCGCCGGCGATGAGGGCGCCCATGTCGAGCGCGAGCAGGCGCTTGTTTTTCAGGCTTTCCGGCACGTCGCCATTGACGATCCGGAGCGCGAGCCCCTCGGCGATCGCCGTCTTGCCGACGCCGGGCTCGCCGATGAGCACGGGATTGTTTTTGGTGCGCCGCGAGAGGACCTGCATGGTCCGGCGGATCTCCTCGTCGCGGCCGATGACGGGGTCGAGCTTGCCCTCGCGCGCCGCCTCGGTGAGGTCGCGGGCATAGCGCTTCAAGGCGTCATAGCTTTGCTCGGCGGAGGATGAATCCGCCGTGCGGCCCTTGCGCAAATCATTGATCGCGGCGTTGAGCTTGACCGGCGTCAGCCCGGCGTCTTTCAGAATGCGGCTCGTCTCGGCGGAAGCCTCGACGGCGAGGGCGGTCAGCAAACGCTCGGCGGCGACAAACTGATCCTTCGCTTTCTTGGCGAGATCCTCGGCCGAGGCGAAGACTTTCGCGGTCGCCGGCGCGAGATAAATCTGGCCGCTTCCGCCCTCGACTTTCGGAAATTTTCGGAGCGCCGCCTCGACCGCCTGCAACGCCTCGTCGGGCCGGCCGCCCGCGGCGCGAATGAGATTGGCGCTCAGTCCCTCAGGGTCGTCGAGCAGCGCCTTCAGCAAATGCTCGGGCGCGAATTGCTGGTGATTTTCACGAAGCGCGATTGATTGGGCGGCCTGAATAAATCCCCGCGCCCGGTCGGTGTAGTTTTCGAATTGCATGCCCTTTGACCTCTATTTGAGCGTCCAGCGGACAGCGCGCCCCAATGAGCGGCGACGCGCCGATGATCGACAAATGGGGACGATCGCCGGACGGACAAGCTAAGGGGAGCGCGATTTTGCGGGGATTTCAAACGGGCCCAGATTTCAAACGGGTCAAGAAAAGGCCCGGCGGGCGCCTTGGCCAGCCGGGCCTTCATAAATCCCGTGGGAGACAGGATAAAAGTGGTCCGTTCCCCAAAACCCTAACGCCAAGAGGACCGGATTCCCCCTTAAACTTCTGTAAAATGTCCAAAAATGACGAGAAGTTCATCTTTCGCGTTCGCCCATGATTGGGATCGATCGAATGGGTCCATCCTTCCGCCCAATCATGCGCTGCAAGGCCGACGGCGCGGCCTCACGCCGATTCGGGCTCGGCGCGTTCTTCGGCGCCGGGTTCGGCGGGCGATCCGTCGTCCTGCGCGTGGCGGCGCGGACGGCGGCGGCGGCCGCGGCGCTCGCCGCCCTCGCGCTCCGGCGGACCGCCTTCGGGCGCGGCGGGGCCGCCGCCGCGCCGGGCGCCGTTCAGATCGCCCGCGCTATTGCCGTGGGCGTGGGAATCCCGGGGACGAGGCGGCGGCGGTTCGGCCTCCGCCTCCTCCTCGCCCTCGGCCGTTTCGCTTGCCGAGCCGCCGCTCTGCTCCGACCGGCGCCAGCGCTCGGCGCTCTCGCCGCCGATCGTCGGCTGCTCGCCATCGGCGTCAACCCCGTCGCCCTGCGGCGCCTGCGCCGGCTGGATCGCCCGGATGACCCGGAAATAATGCTCTGCGTGCTGAAGGTAGTTCTCGGCCTTGACCCGGTCGCCGGACGATGAGGCGTCCCGCGCCAGCGCGAGATATTTGTCGTAAATCTGATTGGCGGTGCCGCGTATCCTGACATCGGGCCCGTTCGAGTCGAGCGCGCGATTGATGTTCATGCCTTGGCGGCGGCGTTGGTTGCGCCCACGCTTCATAAAATTATCCTGTCGTCTGTTCAGTTCTAGCTCTGTTCAGTTCTAGCAATGTCCCCCGGCGGGCGTTCGTCTCGCCCGCCCGTCTTCAGAGCGCTTCGGCCGCCTCTCGCCATGAAAGCAGAGGCAATCCACCTTCGAGATCCCTATATCTCCGGCGACATCCGGCCTAGTCTCGCACTCTTGGACTTACCTCTGCGCCGCAACGCTGCGGCTTTGGAACCGGGCCTTGATGGAGCAAGACGGCGAAGCGAAAGGACGTCAAAGCACTTATCGCGTCATCAGCGCTGACCGCGCGTCTTGAAGATATGATAGCGAGCCCCGGCGGCAATTCAAACCTTTTTTTGCTGCGACAAATCGATGACAAGCGCGCGCGGCCGTCCGGCGAGATCGTGATCGACGCCGAGCGCGGCCGCCGGAAAAGCCCTGGCGGCCAGCGCCATGACAGCGCCGTCCTGCGCCTCGCCCAGTTCAAGAATCATTAACCCCCCGGCGCGAAGGCGCTCCGGGGCCGTCCTCAGAATCGCCCGATAGGCGCCGAGCCCGTCCGCGCCGGCGAACAGCGCGCGAGGATCTTCGAAATCGCGGATTTCGGGGGCGAGGCCCGCCCGCGCCGCGGCCCTGATATAGGGCGGATTGGACACAATGAGATCAAAGCGTTGGGAAAAGGGATCGAACCAGTTTCCGACGGCGACATTCGTTCGCGGGCCGAGGCCGAGCCGCGCCGCGTTCTCGCGGGCGAGCCGCGCGGCCGCCTCATTCACGTCAACGCCGAAACCGGTCGCCTTCGGAAACTCCGCAAGCAGCGCGCAAAGCAGGCAGCCGGAACCGACGCCGAGATCGAGAATGGCGAGCCGCGCCGCGCGATCCCGGCGCGCCGCCGCCGCCGCAACGAGCGTTTCCGACTCGGGCCGCGGCGCAAGAACGCCGGGCGCGAGCCGAAAAGGCAGGCCGTAAAATTCCTTTTCGCCGAGAATATGCGCAACCGATTCGCCCTTCTCGCGCCGCCGGACGAGCGCCTCCAAGCGCGCCGCCTCGTCGGCGCGGATAGAATGCTCCGCCCTCAAAATAAGTTCCGCATCGTCGAGGCGAAACGCGCGCTTTGCAAGGACGCGCGCATCGAGCAGCGGCGTCGTCGATTGCGTCAGGCGGCGGGCGGCGGCGCGGATGGACTGGTCGATGGTCGGCATAATTGCGAGGAATGAGGGATTAGGGAAGGAGAAGAACAAGCGCAATTCTCCCCTCGTCCCTTTTTCATGCTTCCGCCTGCATCTCGGCGAGACGGTCGGCGCGGTCGCGCGTGATGAGCGCGTCGACAAGCTCGCCGAGGCCGTCGCCCCTGATGATGTCGTCGAGATTGTGAAGCGTGAGGCCGATGCGGTGGTCGGTGACGCGGCTTTGCGGATAGTTGTAGGTGCGGATGCGCTCCGAGCGATCGCCGGTGCCGACCATGCCCTTCCTCGCCGCGGCGCGCGCGGCGTCGGCGCGCTGGCGCTCGGCCTCATAGAGCCGGGCGCGCAGGATCTTCATCGCCTTGGCGCGGTTCTTGTGCTGCGATTTTTCGTCCTGCTGGCTGACGACGACGCCGGTCGGAATATGGGTGATCCTGACCGCCGAGTCGGTCGTGTTGACCGACTGGCCGCCGGGACCCGACGCGCGGAAAACATCGATCCTGAGATCGGACTCCTTGATCTCGATATCGACTTCTTCCGGCTCCGGAAGAACGGCGACCGTCGCCGCCGAGGTGTGGACGCGGCCCTGCGTTTCGGTCACCGGCACGCGCTGGACGCGATGCACGCCCGACTCGAATTTCATCTTGGCGTAGACGCCGTCGCCCGAAATATTCGCCTGGATCTCCTTATAGCCGCCCATTTCCGCTTCGGACTGGGAAAGCACTTCGACCCGCCAGCCCATGAGCGCCGCATAGCGCTGATACATGCGGAAGAGATCGCCGGCGAAGATCGCCGCCTCGTCGCCGCCCGCGCCGGCGCGCACTTCGAGGATGACGCTCGAATCATCCGCCTTGTCCTTCGGCAACAGCATGACCTGGAGATCATATTCAATCTCGGGAAGGCGCTCCTTGAGTTCGAGCAGCTCCTCATAGGCGAGCTTTGCCATCTCGGCGTCGCCGCCATCGCTCAGCTCTTTAAGCTCGCCGAGTTGGCGCCGCGCGGCCGACAATTCGCGGGCTTTTTCGACAAGCGGCTTTAACTCGCCATACTCTTTCGACAAGCGCACGATTTCCTCGGCCTTTGTCGCGGTCGACATCGAGGCTTCGATCTTGTCGAATTTGCGGATCAGCGCATCGAGTTTTTCCTGCGGTATCACGCCTGCCGTCCGTGCCAATTCATGAAATGACGCCCATAAGAAACGCGCGGGGAGGAGCGCCCTCCCGCGCGCGCAAAAGCCCCAAAAGGGCCGCTACTCCGCCGCAGCTTTCGCCGATTCGATTTCCCGCGCCCGCTTTTCGACAAGCTCGACCAGATGATCGACGAGCTTGTCATTGTCGATGCGGTGGTCGACCTCGCCATTGAGATAGACCATGCCGTGCTCCTTGCCGGCGCCGCCGCCGGTGAAGCCGATATCGGTCTCGCGCGCTTCGCCGGGCCCGTTGACGACGCAGCCGATGACCGAAAGCGACATCGGCGTCGTGATATGGGCGAGGCGCTTTTCGAGCGTCTCGACCGTTTCGATCACCTGAAAGCCCTGCCGCGCGCAGGACGGACAGGAAATCACATTGACGCCGCGATGGCGCAGACCCAGCGACTTCAGGATGTCGAAGCCGACCTTGACCTCCTCGACCGGGTCGGCCGAGAGCGAAACGCGAATGGTGTCGCCGATGCCGGCCCAAAGGAGCGAGCCGAGCCCGATCGCCGATTTCACCGAGCCGATCCTGAGGCCGCCCGCCTCGGTGACGCCGAGATGCAAGGGGCAGTCGATCGCCTCGGCGAGCATCTGATAGGCGGCGACGGTGAGGAAGACGTCGGACGCCTTCACCGAAATCTTGAATTCGTGGAAATCATTGTCCTGAAGAAGACGCGCATGGTCGAGCGCGCTCTCGACCATCGCTTCGGGACAGGGCTCGCCATATTTCTCAAGCAGGTCCTTTTCGAGCGAGCCGCCATTGACGCCGATGCGCATCGAGCAGCCGTGGTCCTTGGCCGCCTTGATGACTTCGCGCACGCGCTCCTCGGAGCCGATATTGCCGGGATTGATCCTGAGGCAGGCCGCGCCGGCGATCGCCGCCTCGATCGCGCGCTTGTAGTGGAAATGGATGTCCGCGACGATCGGCGCCGGGGAATGCTTGGCGATCTCTTTCAAGGCCGCGGTCGATTCGATGTCGGGGCAGGAGACGCGCACAATGTCGGCGCCGGCCTCGGCGATCGCATTCACCTGGCGGATCGTCGCCTGCGCATCGGAGGTCAGCGTGTTGGTCATCGACTGAACGGCGATCGGCGCCTCGCCGCCGACTGGCGTCTTCCCGACCATGATCTGGCGGCTCTTGCGCCGCGCGATGTCGCGCCAAGGACGAACGGACATGGCTAGCGGTCCCTGCTTTCTGCGTTGCAACACTTACTCATAATCACGCGCCGCGTCATCCCTCCGCGCCCCCCGTGGATCGCGCCGGGCCTCCCGCTATAGCGGCGCGGTTAACGGGACGATCTCGTTGACGCCCGGAGCGGGGCGAACCCGCGCCCTTGGAGGACCGGAAATGCTCAAAGTGCAATTTCTGGCCTTTTGGAACGGCTAACGCGGCCGGCGGAAGCTGAAGACGTGGCGCTGATCATAGGCGGGCCGGGCCGCGCCGTCGATTGTCCGGGGCTCGAAACGCCAGCGGCGGGCGGCGTTCAAGGCGGCGTCCTCAAAGCAGGCATTGGAGGAAGCGGCGACCCGGGCGCCGCTGACATAACCGCCGGCGGTGACATTATAGGCGATCTCGACCGTTTCAAGCGGGGCGGCGGCGCTCTCGCAGCGCTTCGGATAGACGGGCTCGACGCTTTCCACGAAACGCGGCGCGACGATGACGGCGGCGCCCGCGCTCTCGGCCGGGACGGCAGCCGGCGTCGGGGCGGCCTTTTGAATCGGCGCGGCGCTTCGCCCGTCGAGATTGAACGGCGTCATGGTCTGGCGGGGCTGGGTGATCTGAAGCGCGCACCAGAGGACGAACGCGACGACCGCCAGGAAGGCGATGAGCGACATCTCCGGCCGGTCCTCTTCGGCCGCGGCCTGCGCCGCCTCGAATTTCTCCGATTCAACTTCGACGCGCGCCGACAGGCCGGCGTCCGTCTTGAAACGGGCGACGACGGCGCCCGCTTCGAGCCCCATCGCTTCGGCGTAAACCTTGACGAAACCGATCGCAAAAGGCCGCGAGGGCAGCTTTTCGAGCGCCATCTCCTCGATCGCGACGAGGTAGGAGGCTTTGATATGCGTGCGCTCGCTGACCTCGTCGAGCGAATAGCCGGAGGCTTCGCGCACCGCCCTGAGATGGGCGCCCGCCGTCTGAAAATCATTCTCGTCAAGCTCGGCCGCGCGGCGACGGGCGCGCGCGTCCTCCATATTCACGATTTCGGCGGAGCCGTTATTCGTCGCCACTCGAAAGCCCTAACGCCACTTTTCGCTTCCCAGGCGAAGCCTATCGCAACCGGGCCGCGATGAGAACTCTTAAAATGTCTCAAAAAGATTAAGCATGAGTGGCGCCAAGTCCTCGCTGGCGCCGTTGCAACAGCGAAGAAATTTTAGCGCAGCGAGGAAATTTCCGCGCCCGCCTCGCGGAGATAGGCGGCGAGGTCGCCCCGCAATCCTTGCGCGCCCATCCCTTGCGAGCCTGGCGCGATGCGCGCCTTCAGCCATGCCGAGAGCGGGGCAAGTTCGATCGAGCGGACAAGCCGGCGGAACGGGCCGACCGCAGTCGCCGGGATCGAGAAGCGGGTGACGCCGAGGCCCATCAAGGCGGCCGCCATGAGCGGGCTCGCGGCCTGCTCGCCGCAATAGGAAACCGGTTTTCCAGCCGCGCGCGCCTTGTCGAAAAGCATGGCGAGAAAGCTCAAGAAACCGGGCTCGACCGGATCATAGCGCCGGTGCGCGAGGTCCGAATCGCGATCGGCGGCGAAATAAAACTGGGCGAGGTCGTTGCCGCCGATCGAGAGGAAATCGACCTTCGCCGCGATCTCCTCAAGCCGCCAGGCCGCCGCCGGGGTTTCGATCATCGCGCCGATTAGAATGGATGAGGGGAGCGGCTTGCCGCGCTTCTCGCGAAGCGCGATTTCGCGCGCCAGGAAATCTTTCGCCGCGTCGATTTCGCCGGCGAGGGTGACGAGCGGAAACATCAATCGGAGCTCGCGTCCCGCCGCCGCGCCGAGCAAGGCGCGCAATTGCGGGCGCATGATGCCCGGCCGGTCGACCGCCATTCGAAGGCCCCGCCAACCCATCGCGGGATTGGATTCGGCGCGCGGGGTCATATAGCCGGCCGCCTTGTCGCCGCCGAGATCGGCGGTCCGGAAAATGACCGGCTTGCCGCCCGCGCGGTCGAGAACCTCCTTATAGAGACGTTCTTGCGGCCCGACGCGGGGAAGCTGCGGGCCGATGAGGAATTGCAGCTCCGTCCGGAAGAGGCCGACGCCGGCCGCGCCCGTCGCCTGCAAATGCGGCAAGTCGAGCGCCAGGCCCGCATTCATGAAAATCTCGATGGCGACGCCGTCCTTCGTCACCGAGGGAAGATCGCGCTCCTTGGCGAAAGCCGCCTGACGGACCGAGGCGAGTTCGGCCTTTTCGCGATAGCTCGCCTGAATATCCGGCCCCGGACGAATGTGAACGTCGCCGGTCTCGCCGTCGATGATGACGAGGTCGCCCTCGAAGGCGCGGTCGAGCGCGTCGTCGACGCCGGCGACCAGCGGGATTTCAAGCGCGCGCGCGACGATGGCGACATGCGAGGTCGCCGAGGCTTCGGCGAGGACAAGACCCTTAAGCTTGCCGCGCTCATATTCGAGAAGGTCGGCGGGACCCATCATGCGGGCGACGATGACCGCTTCGTCCGGAATCGGGCGTCGCCCCTCGGGGCCGTCGCCGCTCAGATGGCGGAGCAGACGATGGGCGAGATCGTCGAGATCGTGCAGGCGTTCGCGAAGATAGGGGTCTTTGGCCTGCGCCATGCGGGCGCGGTTCTCGGCCTTGACCTGTTCGGTCGCCGATTCGGCGGTAAGGCCCGAAAAGACCGCGGCGCGCAGCCGGTCCTTCCAGCCGCGGTCATAGGCGAAGAGCCGATAGGTTTCGAGGATGTCGCGGCTGACGCCGGCGAGCGCTTCGTTCGAGAGCATGTCGTCGACGGATTTCCTGAGCGCCGTCAGCCCTTCCTCAAGCCGTTCGATCTCGGCCGCGACATCGCCGGCGAAGACCTTGTGCCTAGGCGTCGGCGGCTCATGGAAGGCGACCTTGCCGGTCGCAACGCCGGGCACGACGCCGACGCCCGAGAGCCGCTCCGGCTGATGCAGCATCTCGCCGACCACGGCGGTCTCTTCTTTGCCGAGAAGCTCGCCGGAGGCGGCGACTTCGGCGAGAAGAAAGGCGACGGCCTGCGCCGCCTCGACTTCATCATCCGTATACCGACGGGTTGCCTTGTTCTGAAGAACGAGGACGCCGAGCACCTTCCCCGAGCGAATGAGCGGCACGCCGAGGAAGGAATGAAGCGGGTCCTCGCCCGTCTCCTGCTTATAGACGAAGGCCGGATGAAGCGGCGCCTCGGCGGTGACGAGCGGGCGCTGCGTCGCGGCGACGACCCCGACAAGGCCCTTTCCCCATTCGAGGGTCGTCTTATGCACGGCTTCGCGTTTGAGGCCCTCGGTCGAATAAAGCTCCAGGACGTCGTCGGGGCGGCGCAGATAGATCGAGCAGACATCGGCGACGATGTGGCTCGCGATGACCCGCGTCAGATGGTCGAGCCGCTCCTGCGCCGTCGCCTCCTCGGCGACGGCTTCGTGCATCCGGCGCAAAAGCACCGTGACGCCGCGCTCGCCGTGGCCGCCATGCGGCGGCCTTGTGTGCTCAAGGCTCATCTCGCTCCTATTCGCCCGGCGCGGCGCTTACGCCGCGCTGGACGATCGATCAAGACCGTAAGCCTGATGGAGCGCCCTGACGGCGAGCTCCGAATATTGCGCGTCGATCAGCACACTGATCTTTATTTCCGATGTCGAGATGTTCTGGATATTGATGCCGCGATCGGCGAGCGTTTTGAACATCACCGACGCGACGCCCGCATGGCTCTGCATGCCGAGGCCGATGACGGACACTTTGACGACATTGCGGTCGCTTTGAAGCGTCGAGAATCCGATCTCGCTCTTGGCGTCCGTCAACAGCTCGGCGGCGCGGTCGAGATCGCCTTCGGCGATGGTGAAGGAGATATTCGCGCAGCCCGGCGCGCGCGACGGGCTTTGCACGATCATGTCGACATTGATGTTCGCCGTCGCAAGAAGCGTGAAGATCGCCGCGGCCTTGCCGGGCTCGTCCGGCACGGCGAGGAGGCTGATCTTCGCCTCGTCATGGGAAGGCGTGACGCCGCTGACGATTTTCTTTTCCACGATATCCACCTCGTCGCAAATGAGCGTGCCGGGCCCCGGCGCGTCCGGCGGGTCGAAACTCGACAGCACTCTGACCCGCACCTTATAGGCCATCGCGAGTTCGACGGAACGCGTTTGCAGCACTTTGGCGCCGACCGACGCCATTTCCAGCATCTCCTCATAGGAAATCTTTTCGATGCGCCGGGCGAGCTTGTGAATCCGCGGGTCGGTCGTGTAGACGCCGTCGACATCGGTGTAGATGTCGCAGCGCTCGGCCGAAATCGCCGCGGCGAGCGCGACCGCGGTCGTGTCCGACCCGCCGCGGCCGAGCGTCGCGACGCGCCCGTCCGGCGCAATGCCCTGGAAGCCGGCGACGACGGCGATCTCGCCCCCGTCGATCGCCGCGCCGAGCGCTTCTTCCGGGATATCAGCGATGCGCGCCTTGCCATGCGCCATGTCGGTTTTGAGCGGAATCTGCCAGCCCTGCCAGGAGCGGGCGCGAAACCCCATATTTTGCAGGACAAGCGCGAGGAGCCCCGAGGTCACCTGCTCGCCGCTGGCGACGATCGCGTCATATTCGACGCTGCGGGCGTCCAAGACCGGCGCCGGATCGCCGGCGTCCTTGCACAGCGCGACGAGCTTGTTCGTCTCGCCGGCCATCGCCGAGACGACGACGACAAGGCTGTGGCCAGCCTCCGCCTCGCGGCGCACAAAGCGCGCGACATTGCGGATGCGGTCGAGATCGGCGACCGACGTGCCGCCAAATTTCATCACGATGCGGGCCATCAGCGTCTCTTATAAGGGCCTAGTCTCGTTGTCTCGTTCAGGCGTCTTTTCGGGATGCGGCGCCTTGCCAGCCCCCAAACGCGGCGTATGTCTAGGGACGGGTCCCAAAAGACGCAAGCGAGGATCGAAGAATGAGCGCCGGGCGAGACGCCGCAGCCAGTTCGTCCCCCCTTCCGGGGAAGGCCTCGCCGGCGGGCGCGAGCGTCGATCCCGCCGAGATCGAGAAATTCTCGAAGATCGCCGCCGAATGGTGGGACCCGTTCGGCAAGTTCAAGCCCTTGCACAAATTCAATCCCGTGCGGCTCGGCTATATCCGCGACGCGGCCTGCGGCCATTTCGGCCGCGACCGGCGCGCCAAGAAGCCGCTCGCCGGCCTTCGCCTGCTCGATGTCGGCTGCGGCGGCGGGCTCGTCGCCGAACCGATGGCCCGGCTCGGCGCGCAAGTCGTCGGGATCGACCCCTCGGCGCGCAATGTGCAGGTCGCCTCGCTTCATGCGGCCGACATGAAGCTCGGCATCGACTATCGCGCCGCGACGGTCGAGGAGCTCGTCGAGGCGAAGGAGCCCCCCTTCGACATCGTCCTCAATCTCGAAGCGGTCGAACATGCGGCCGACGCGGCCTCGTTCCTGAAAAGCTCGGCGGGGCTCGTCGCGCCGGGCGGGCTGATGATCGTCGCGACGATCAACCGTACGCTGAGGGCTTTCGCGCTCGCCAAGATCGGCGCCGAATATGTGCTCGGCTGGTTGCCGCGCGGAACGCACGATCCGCGGAAATTCGTCAAGCCCGAGGAGATCGCGGCCGCCCTCGCCGACGCCGGGATGAAGATCACGGCGACGACCGGAATAACCTATGAGCCGCTGCTCGATCTATGGCGCATCGGCGAGGATAAGAGCGTCAATTACATGGCCGCGGCGGTTCGAGTCATATAGCGTTCGCCGCCTCGACGATCGGCGCGAGATCGTCCCAATGCGCGTCGAGCGCGGCCTTGGCCGTCTCATAGCCATTGGCGACGGCGAGGTCGTAGCGCTTCCAATCGCGCAATTCGACGCCGGGAACGTCGGGGGTGATCATGATGTCGGCGGGACGCGCGCCGAGCGCCGTTTCCTCGCGCGCCGTCGCCGCGCGCATCAGAAGGCTGACGATCGGCGGCGCCGATTTGAAGCCGTTCTCGAATATCCAACGGAAAAAGCTCGGCGGATCCTTGAAGTCCGCCGGATTGATGCTGCCCCGCTTGGCGACGTCGACGCCGATGGTGAGGCCCCGATGCGCGCTTTCCATCATCTCGGTCGGAAAATTGTCCATGACCGCGCCGTCGACCAGGAGCGCTCCCGCCTCGACGACGGGCGGCAGGATGCCGGGCAGCGAGATCGAGGCCCTGAGCGCCGCCCGCAAGGAGCCGATCCGATGAACGCGCGGCGCGCCCAAGGCGAGATCCGACGAGACGCAAAAGAAAGGAATGTCGAGTTCTTCGATCAGCGCCTCGCCGAAATTTTTCGCGAGCCGTTCTTCGACCAGCGCGCCCCGCGTCAGCGCGACGACCGGCAGCACGTGGTCGCCAAGCGGATTCGATTTGACGAAGGCGTCGCGAATGCGCGCGTCGATCTCCGCATCGCTCCAGCCCATCGCGACGCAGGCCGCGATGATCGCGCCCATCGAGGCGCCGGAGACGAAATCGATCGGCGCCCCGCGCTCGCGCAGCGCCTTGACGACGCCGATATGCGCGTAGGCGCGCGCGCCGCCGCCCGACAGGACGAGGCCGATCGATTTTCCGGCGACCGTCCGCGCGAGGCGCCGCAGGCAGGAGTCGTGACGCCAGTGAAAGATCCGGTTCGCGCCGACCGCCAGCGCCCAGTCGGCGACGCTCGACGATTTTGCGCCTTCTTCAAGCACGACGAGATCGACGAGACGGAATTTGCGCGCCGGCGAATTCTCTTCGAGCGTCACCGGGAACGGCTTGGGCGGCCGCGCGTCGCGGCGGGCGAAGACGAGAAAGCGGTCGGCGTGGCGCAGCGCGAATTGATACCACGAGGAGGGGCTGACGCGCGCGGCGAGAAGGATCACGTCATGCGCGCTTTCCTGCGCCTCGAAGGAGAGGAAATGCTCGGCGGCCCCCTCCTCGCTCAGCGCCTTGACCTTGACGCCATAGCGCGCGATCTCGCCCGCGAGCGTCCGCGCCCGCGCATCGATGTCGATCGAGGGCGAGGTCGAGATCAGCGCAAAGACCCGCGGCGAGGATTGCTGAAAGCTCGCGCGCGGATGGCGGGCGCGTTGCAGGACCGCGCGGGAAAGCGCGACCGCGAGATCGGAATAGCGGTCGAGCAGCGCATCGAAATCCTGGCGCGGCACAGCGAGGATTTCGCTGTCGCGCAGCGCATAGACCGACGCCGAATGCGCCTCGCCGGAGAGGAGCGACATCTCGCCGACCGGCTCTCCAGCGCGGACATAGCCGACAACCTCGTCGCCGCCCGCGCCCGCGCGCACCACGATCAGCCGGCCCGACATGACGAAGAACAAGGTCTGGGAGAGCGCGCCTTGCGCGAAAAGCTCCCACCCGCCGGGAAGCGAGAACCACAGGCCCCGCTCGACGATCGCCTTGAACGCGGCCGGGCTCAGCGCCTTGAAGAAGGCGAGGCGTGAAAGCTGGTCGTGCATCGCGGTCATAGCCCGCGAGACGTAGAACGGTTCGCCGGCGATGGGAATCGCATCGGGCGGGAGCCCGCCGCTTGTTCAGCCCTTTTTTGAAATTTTTTTCTTCTTAACCTTTACCGGACCCGCGATCTCGCGCCTTGCCGGCGGCGCCGGCATGGGCGCGACGGAGACGCCCTCCTCGACCAGGGCCTTCACTTCCGCGCCGCTCGCCTCGCCGTAAATGCCGCGCGGGTCCGTCTCGCCATAATGGATCTTGCGCGCCTCTTCGGGAAATTTCTCGCCGACATAGTCGAAATTCTTCTGCACATAGTCGCGCGCCCTTTGCACGGCCTCCGTCATGGCGGCGCGGATTTCGATCATTTTCGGGTCGCTGCCCCCTCCCTTCCGGCGCGCGACCGCCGGCGCCATGATCGCCTTGGCGATGGCGCTCGACCCGCAGGCCGGGCATTCAAGCAAGCCGTCCGCGGCCTGCGCATCGAAATCCTCGCTGCCGCGGAACCAGCCTTCGAATTCGTGGGACGCCTCGCAGCGCAATTGATACTTAATCATGCTGTTATAGTGAGGACTTTCGGCGCGACTTCAAGGGCGAGATTGGGGATGCGCCGTCGCGCCTCCGCCGATTTTCGCACGTCTATCTCAGCAAGAAGGACGCCAGGCGCGTCGTCCGGGCTCTCGGCGAGACTTTCCCCCCACGGACCGATCACAAGACTATGGCCCCAGGTCGCGCGCCCGTCCTCATGGCGCCCGCCCTGCGCCGCCGCGACGACGAAGGCGCCGGTCTCGATGGCGCGGGCGGCGAGCAGCGTCTTCCAATGCGCCTCGCCCGTCTGCCTGGTGAAGGCGGCCGGAACGCAGAGGATCTCGGCGCCGGCGCGCGCGAGCGCGCGATATAGATGCGGGAAGCGGACATCGTAACAAATCGAAAGCCCAAGCTTGGCGAGCGGCGTTTCGACGAGGACGGCCTCGGCGCCGGGCGCGTAGACATTCGACTCCCTCCATTCCTCGCCATTCGGCAGCGAGACGTCGAACATGTGAATCTTGTCGTAGCGCGCGGCGATCGCGCCCTCGGGCGAGAAGAAATAGCTGCGATTGGCGGCGCGGCGCGGGCCCGTCTTCACGGCAAGCGAGCCGACGAGAAGCCAAATCCCATGCTTTCGCGCGGCGGCGGCGAAGGCGGGGATTTCTTCCAGATCCTTTTCTTCCGGCAGCGCGCGCAAGAGGCGTTCCGCATCGCGGTCGAGGACATTCGTCATTTCAGGCGTGACGACGAGGCGCGCGCCCTTCCCCGCCGCCTCGGCGATAAGCGCTTGCGCGTCGCGCAAATTCCGCGCCCGGTCGATCCCGGCGCGCATCTGCGCGCAGGCGACGATGAACGGCTCAGGCGGCATCGAGCAGGGAGTCGAGCTTGCCGTCGCGATCAAGCGCGGCGAGATCGTTATAGCCGCCGACATGCGTGTCGCCGATGAAGATTTGCGGATAGGTGCGCCGCCCGCCGGAGCGGGCGATCATCTCCTCGCGCTTCTCGCGGTCGAACGCGGCGGAGATCTCAATGATCTCAGCGCGCTTTCCCTGAAGCAGCGAAAGCGCGCGCAGGCAAAAAGGGCAAAGCGGCTTGGTGTAGATGGTGACGGTGCGCATCGGGATTACATAAGGGGCGGCGGGCGGCGTGTCATCAGGGTTCGGGTCCCCAAGGTCTCCAGTCCCGACTCTATAACGCGTCGACGCCGCCGCGCAGGGCGCGGGCGAGAACGAGCGCGTCGACCGAGCCCGCCCCGCCTTTTTTGAGCGCGCGGGCGCAGGCGGACAACGTCTCGCCGGTGGTCATGACATCGTCGACGAGGACGACATGGGCCGCCAAGATCATCGCCCGGCGGTCCTCATTGACGGCGAAGGCGCCGGCGACATTGCCGCGCCGGCCCGAACGGGAAAGCCCCTTTTGCGGCGGCGTCGCGCGGATGCGGCAAAGCGCGTCCGGGACGAAGCGCGCGCCGGTCTCGCGCGCGAGGACGGCGGCCAGCATCCCCGCCTGGTTGAAACGGCGCGCGAGAAGCCGGCGCGGATGCAGCGGGGCGGGAACGAGAATCGTCCCCTCGCGGATCAAAGAAGCGCCCGCGCGGGCGAGCCAGCGTCCGAGCGTCTGGGCGAGCTCCGTGCGGTCCGAATGCTTGAAGCCGACGATGAGCTTCGCCGTCGCGTCGTCATAGAGAACCGCGGCGCGGGCCCGATCGAAACTCGGCGGCTCGGCGAGGCAGCCCGCGCATTCAACGCCCTCTCCATGCTCATGCGCGAAGGGCGCGCCGCAGCGCGCGCAGACCGGGTCATCGATAAATTTGATTTCAGTCCAGCCCGCCGCCGAGAGGAGGCCCGGCGCAGCCACCCTCTCGCCCGTCACCGGACAGCTCGGCGGGAGAAGGAGATCGAGCGCGCGCGACGCGGCGGCGCCAAGGCGTTTTTTCAATCCGAGCGTCCTTTCGCCTCTCCCCGTCGGAGACAGGGAGCGGTCCGCGTCCGTCGACCGGCCATGCCCTATGCTCTCCCTCATAAAAACGTATAAGGATCGATATCCACAATGCGCCGCACCGCACTTGGTAATTTCACCCGCGCAAGCCATGCGTCGAGATAGGCTTGCACATTGACGTCCCGGCGGGCCCGGACGAGAAAGCGAATCCGCATTTGCCCCCGCAGGCGATAGAGCGGCGCCGGCGCCGGCCCCCAAAGCTCGACGCCCCGCGCCGCCGGCGCGGCGCGCCTATGGGCGTTCGCCGACTCGACAAGAGCCGTTTCATTCCGTGAACGGAGAATGATGGCGGCGAGCCGTCCATAAGGCGGAAACAGCAGCGCGCGCCGTCCCTCCGCCTCCGCCGCCAGAAAGTCGTCGCGGTCCCCGCCCGCTAGCGCCTTTAAGACCGGCGCGGAAGGGTCATAGGTCTGGAGCAGCGCCCGTCCCGGCTTTTCGCCGCGCCCCGCCCTGCCCGCGACCTGGCTGAGAAGCTGATAGGTGCGCTCGGCGGCGCGCAGATCCCCGCCCGCAAGGCCCATATCGGCGTCGACGACGCCGACGAAAGTGAGATTGGGGAAATGATGGCCCTTGGCGACGATCTGCGTCGCGATCAGGATGTCGATCGCGCCGTCGCGCATTCGTTCGAGCACGGATCGAATGCCGGCGGGGCTCTCAGCGGCGTCCGACGACAGAACCGCGCGGCGCGCCTCCGGCCAGCGCGCCGCCGCCTCCTCCGCGACCCGCTCGACGCCGGGCCCGCAGGCCGCAAGCCCGCCGACGGCGTTGCAGGCGGGGCAAGCGGCGGGTTTCGGCATTGAAAAGCCGGTATGGTGGCAGACAAGCCGGTTCTCGAAACGATGCTCGACAAGAAAAGTGTCGGAATTCGGCGCCTTCATGCGATGGCCGCAGCGCCGGCAGATGGTCAAGGGCGCATAGCCGCGGCGATTTAGAAAGAGCAGCGCCTGGCCGCCCGCGGCGAGCGCTTCCTCGACGCCCGCAACGAGCGGCGGCGAGAGCCAGCGTCCGGGCGCCGGCGGCGCCGCGCGCATATCGGCGAGCGCGATGTCGGGGAGCCGCGCCCCGCCATAGCGCGCGGAAAGCCGAACCAGGCCGTAGCGGACCTGATCGACATTGACTACGCTTTCAAGCGAAGGCTTCGCCGAGGCGAGGATCACCGGAAACCTGCCTCGGGCCGCGCGCGCGACCGCAAGAACGCGGGCGTGATAGATAACGCCGTCCTCTTGCTTGTAGGCGCTCTCATGCTACTCGTCGACGACGATGAGGCGGAGCTTTCGGAAGGGCAAGAACAGCGCCG
>JBFXBB010000001.1:0-30725 GCA_050183685.1 Amphiplicatus sp. | reverse complement strand
TGCGCGACGGCGCGGTCGATTTTTTAGAAAAGCCCTTTGCGCCGGAGGAAATTCTGAGCGCTCTCGATCGCGCCTTCGCCATTCCCCGCCCGCGCGCGGCGCCGACACATGTCGCGCCGCAGCTTCTGGAGGCGTACGCAAAGCTTTCCTCCCGGGAGCGCGAAGTGTTTGCGGAGGTTATTTCCGGAGAATCCAACAAGGAAATTGCCCGCAGGCTGGAGCTCAGTCCCCGTACGGTTGAAACGCACAGGCGCAACATCATGGCGAAAACACATGCCAAGAGCGTCGCCGATCTTGTGCGAATGGCTGTCGCGCTTGGGGTGAAAGTCTGAACAACGCCGCCTATACAATAGCGGCTTGTTATAATGTTTCGTTTGGCGCGGCGTTCAGGGCAATTCTCCTGTTACGGGAAAATACGTAGGCTGGATGCTCCGCTTGGCGGCGACCTTAGTGCGCGGCCAAAGCCTACCCAGGGACATAGCTTAGAAAACAAGGTGTTATCGAAGAAGTGGCAGTAAAATCGCGCATTGCATGCGCTCAGTATTCGCCCGAACTCGCCTGCCGTTCTCTCTGCGCGTTAATCTCTGCTCATCAGTTCGAATGCGTGCTGGGCCTTAATTTTTGGGGAGGTTCAAATGGCGCAGATTTCCACTCTACAACCTCGGGATGAGGCGCGGGGACAACGGTCGAAATCCAAATCGGACCATGTGGCGAATTTGGCCTCGATCGGCCATCTCAGACGATTGAAAGCCGGAGAAACGCTCTTTGCGGAAGGAGACGAGGCGTCCTTCTGCTATCAGGTGGCGAGCGGCTTTATAAAACAATATGCGACTCTCGAAGACGGCCGCCGGCAGGTGTCTGATTTCGACAGCGTCGGCGAATTCTTCGGGATGTCGGACTCCGATCAGCATCTGCAGACGGCGGAAGCGGTCACGGACAGCGCCATTCGCTGTTACCCGAAGGACGCTCTCTATCGCATGATTAATTCATCCATCGAGCTCTCACGGTTCTTTCACGATGCGTTGGTTGCAAGGCTGCAAAAGGCGCGAGAGGGCATGATGATCCTGGGGCGGTTGAACGCCGCCGAGCGCGTCGCACATTTCCTTCTACGGCTTTCAAAAGACGCCACATCCAGGGATATTCACTTGCCGATGAGCCGACAGGACATTGCGGACTATCTCGGCTTGACCGTAGAGACGGTCTGCCGCGTCCTCGCGCAACTTAAGGCCGAAGGCGTCATTCGTCTGCAATCGGCGCGTCAGATGACGGTTTGCGACCGCGCAAAACTTGCAAGCCTCGCCGGCGGCTTGCGCAGTTCACACTAAATTCGTTCGTCAAAGGCGTGGCGCACGCAACACCAATAGGGACTTGCGCAAAGTCTCCGGCGGACTTTCCGCGGCGTTGATGATGCGCCAATCGTTCGGCGCTTGCGAAACTTGAAGCTGCCGTTCAAGGACGGCGAGGTTTGCATCGGAAGCGCCGCCGCGCCGCCCGGCGACGCGGGCCTTAAGGATGTTGGAGTCCGCCGTGAGCCAGAGACCGTCAAATGGAACGCTTCGGCGGCGGGCAAGCGCTTGCGCTGTGCGGTGAAATTCCGGGTCGAGGAAAGTCGCATCGAGAATGACCGTCATGCCGGCGCGGAGCGCGCGCGCTGCGTCTTTGAACAGTCGACGATAGACGGCTTGCGTGCTCGCCGGCGAATAAGCGCTTTCGGAAAGCCGTGTCTCTGGTGCGACGCCATGGAGCCGTTTTCGGAGCGTGTCGCTTTGCAGAACAATCGCGCCGCTTTGGTCGCCGAAGGCGAGAGCGAGCGAAGCCGCAAGGACGGACTTTCCCGAACCCGAAAGCCCTCCGACCGCAATCAACCGCGGCGTTTCCCGCGCCGCGAGGCAGTCATGTGCGAGGTCGAGATAGCGCGCCGCTCGACGGGCGGCGTCCTCGGATTGGCCGGGCAGGCTCAAGACCATCGCCCGCACGGCTGCACGCAGGGATTGGAACAGAGGCAATAGGCCCGTCCCCGCATAGTCGCGCGTGATGCTCAAATAGCGGTTCAAGACGAGATTGGCGAACTCGCGGCGATCATATCGGACAAGATCCATCAGGAGAAAAGCGAGGTCATAAAGGACGTCAATCTTCGCAAGCGCTTCGTTGAACTCAATCGCGTCGAAGGGCGTCGGCTCGCCTTCGAACAGGCAGATATTCGCCAGATGAAGATCGCCATGACAGCGCCGAACCCAGCCATGGCGCGCCCGCGCCGATAGAAGCGACTTTTGTCGTTCGAATTCGGAAGCGGCAAGGCGCGTCCATTGCACCGCTTTGTCTTTGATCCCGGCCTCGAGACTGCTTTCTTCGATCGCTGTGGCGATTTCTTGGATGATATCGGCGCTGTCGAGGCGCGCCTCGCCCGCGCCAACGTGTTCGGCGTTCAGATGAAATTCGGCGATCTTGTCGGCGAGGGACGCGACCATCTCCGCCGTGAGCTGGCTCCTCTCGGCGAGGATGTCGAATTGATCGGCGGCGTCGAACCGCTTCATCTTGACGGCCCATTCGACCGGCGCGCCGACACCGCTCCAGGCGACGCCGCCTTCGCGCCGAAAAAGCGGGACGACGCCGAGATACATGTGGGGCGCCGTGCGGCGGTTGATGCGGACTTCGTCCTCGCAGGCCTGCCGACGCTGCTCGACGGTCGAAAAGTCGGCGAAGTCATATTTGACCGCGCGCTTGATCTTGAAGGCGTATTCACCGGCGAGGAAGACATGCGACAGATGCGTGTCGACGCGCGTCACCGGCGCGTCACGGAAAGCCTCTCCGGCGGAGAGAAAATTGATGACATCGGATTGCGGATCGATTTGCATCATTGATTTTCAAACTACGATAGAAGCGTCTTCATGGTGTGCGGCGCCCTTTGCAAACGAATGTCCCTATTGGAGCAAATCAGACGGGCGTCCGCGAGACCTTGATTCAAGTCAGGCGCGATCGTGAAGAGCGAGCTCGGGTTGAGCCTCTGGAATGCGCGGATCCATCGGTAGAGCGGCCGGCGTCGTCTCGGGCATGGGGATGAAAGCCTTGCGCTGTTCCGGCGGGGTGGGCGCGCGGCGGAGCGCGCGCCAAAGGGCGAGCGCCGAAATCCCTGCCGTGACAGCGGCCGTGAAAAGGAACAGTCCATAGGGGCCTGCCCGCGCGATGACTTGCGCGCCGATGAGCGGTCCGACCGTCATGCCAAGCCCGTTGGCGAGGAGGAGACCGCGCGTGATTTCGAGCATATCCTGTCCGTCCGAGACATGATCGGCCGCCTGCGACAAAGCGAGCGGATAAAGAGAAAAGATCACTCCGCCATAGGCCGCCGACAGCGCGAGCAGAGCAAGCGCGTCCTCACGCTCCAGAGTGACGAGGGCGAGGCGGGCGCCAGTTCCGAGAAAGCCGACCCCGGCGAGGATAAGCCGTCGGTCGATCAGGTCCGACAATCGTCCGAATGGCCAGACAAGGGCGAGTCCGCCGAAAACGGTCGTCGCCATGAAGAGGCTGGCGCCCTGCGGCGACATCCCCGAGCGAGCCGCGAAGACGGGCCCGAGCGCCCAGAATGCGCCCATGGAGAGGCCGGCGCAGAAGCAACCGGCGGTTCCAACCGGCGAATGGCGATAGACTTCCATGAGCGGCCGCCGCGACATAGGCGCGAGCGGCGGCGCGACCGCCTTGCTTAGCATCACGGGGGCAATGCTCGCGGCGAAGAGAAGGGCGCCGAGATCGATCGATCGGACGGCGTTTGCGCCATAGGCGTTGATCAGGAGTTGCCCGGCGCCAAGGCCGGCCAGGCTCAGCGCCGTATAGGCGCCGACGACGCGTCCCCGCCATTGATTGGGCGTTGCGGCGTGAAGCCAGGATTCGATGGCGAGAAAGGCCCCGGCGGCCGCCGCGCCATGAAGGAACCGCATGATCGCCCAGCCGGTCGCGCCGCCGACCAAGGCGAGGGAAAGACAGGCGCAGAGGATAAGCGCGATGAAGGCTCCGTAAGCGCGAATATTGCCGACCGCTCTGATGATGCGGTCGCCGAACCAGGCGCCCGTGATGATCCCTGCAAAATAGGCGGAGCCGACGAGGCTGATCGCCGGGGCCGAGAGATGATCGGCCGCAAGCCTCAATGGGACCAGGATAAGAAAGACGCCCTGGCCGACGAACAACAGCGCCGCGCCGCAGAGAAGGCCTGCTATGGGACGAAAGAGCTCGAGGGGCCTCGTTGGGGGCAGCATCAAGGCGTTCTTACCGCCTGTCGACAAGGCCGCAAACCGCGACATGCTCGCCCATCATGCTGAAGCGCTTTCGTGCCCGCACCTGGAAGAAGCAGGCTCTGGCCGCGGCGCGATGTTCGACGCCTCATCGCCGTCAAGGAAGCTGAGTATCGCCTGTTCGCAAGCGCGTTGCCGCTCGACAGTCACGCCGTGCCCCGAATGATTGAATAGCTTCAAGCGGCAATCTGGAATTCGCCTCGCTGTCTCGCGTATCAACTCGCCTGGAAAGAACACGTCATTCTCACCCCCGATGACGAGCGTCGGCGCGCGGATGTGGGAAAGCCGGCCGCCAATGTCGAATGCTCTCATCGCCTCCAGCGACCGGATGATGTCGTCAGGCGAGGCGGGTCCGGCAGCGAGCGCCGGGGCGAGCATCAGGTACAATAGATCGTGCCAATATTTATGGCGCCGGGAATAGGTGTGGTTGAGGAGGTTCAGGTAGAATTGCAGCCATTTCCGCTTGATGATCAAGGCGACCCATTGGCGGGCGATCTCTTCGCCTTCCTCGCTCGGCCTGTAGGCGGCCGCCTCCACCACCAGCCGATGGACGAGATGGGGATAATCCGCCGCGAATTCGAGCGCGAGGCATCCGCCCATCGACGCGCCGGCGACGTCGATCCGGCCGGCGCGGCTCGCACGCGGTCGATGATATGTTCGATGGCGGCGCGGTAGTCGCGCGCCATGTCGCGGATAGCATAGCCGTCAGGCAGGGGGCTGCGCCGGCTCAAAAAATAAACGGTGAAGCGACGCCGCCAGTTCCTGAACACCCAGTCTCGCCGCAATTTCATCCAGCGGGACCGCAGAAAGGCATCATCAATGCCGGGAAAGAAAACCACCGCGGGGCCTGCGCCGGCCAATCGCTGATAGGCAAGCCCATTCGGGGCCTCGCCAATGTCGTGAGTTTGCATGCGCTCTCCCTGAAGGTGCCGCTCGACGCACGCGTCCGCCTCAAATGCGATGCGATCCTATCTACAAGCTAAATAAAAGAGAATCTGCGATTTTGCTTGAGGAAAAATACGTAGAGCGGCTGGATCGGGGCTTCCGGTGAATTTTCGGTTGCCGTCACTTATAGGTCGGTGGGTGCGTCACGCCTTTGGACTTGGGGGTGCGGCACGGGGCGCTTCAAACTATCGATCGCCGCGCCGCGCTCCTTACATGTGTTCGCCCAAGGAATGGGAGCATGGCCAATAGCTGCCAGATCCAGAATTCGCACGGGTCGAAGTCGCGAGAGCAGTTCCCTGATGCCGTCTCAGCGATTGCCTGATACGGGGTCAACTATTCGCTGTTTGTGGGCGCAGGGAATTCGATTCAAAACCTTTAATTTCTATAGGAAATTGGCGCTGGATTTCGAGAAAATACCGCCGGAATCGCAATTTTTCCCTGTAAATACGCTGCTTATCAGGGAAGCAGGCGTCGGAGACGCGTTCGCCCGAGACTGCGCTGCCCACCAATGATTTCAATTACTTAAGTCCGTTTTGTTTTGACCGCCTATCGACGGTTTGCAGCTCGGTTTGCCGGCCGTCCTATATAAATACTACGCGCCACCGGGGGCGACCTTCATCTGCTTTCTCCGCGTCATCCCCCTTTCGCGGGGATGACAGAGAAGGGAGCGGCTTGGCGACGCCGATTTATTCCATATTTCCCTCGCCGAACGGAATCCGCTCGCCCTGTTCGAGATAGTCGTCCCAGACCTCGTCCTTCCAGTAAGGCTTGTCGATGAACCAGCTGCGCATCTCTTGCGACACCGAAGAAAGCGTCAGAAGCGCGCGCTCGTCTTCGCTTGCGATAAAGGCGGCGAGGTCGGCGATATCCTGGCCGTTGAGCTCGATCACATAGCCGAGTTCTTGCTCTTGAAGCGCGGTCATGGCGCGCGCGCCGCGCCAGATGCGAGCGGAAAATTCCAACGGGTCGACGGCCTGCTCGGCGACGTTGGCGTCAAGGCGCGGGGCGGCGGTCCCGCCGACGCCGTTCACCTGATGGCAGATGACGCAGCCGTCGACGATGAAAAGAATGCGCCCGCGCCGGGGATTTGCTTCCGGCACGCGCATGTCGAGCATGACTGGCGGTTTCGACAAAGCCTCGCGCCGCTCGTCCGGCGCCGGCGCCGGGCGTTCCTCAAGCGGGGCCGCGCCGTCCGGCGCGCCTTTCTCATCCGAGCAGGCTGCGAGCGCCAGAATAAGCCCGGCGCCGATAATTGTGTTTCGAACCATCCCCTCGCTTCCTTAAGTATCGTCATGCGCCAAGCTTGTCTGATCGACGTCGGTTTTCGAGCCCGCCCCTGCGAGCGAACCGGCGCCAGGATAGGCGCGGCGGTGCAAACAGGCGGGTGAATAAACCGTAACGGAAGCGCGGCGGCCGACGGCCTGAACCGCGCGATCGGACGAACCTGCCTCTTGGGGGAGCGAAGCTCGGCTTCGACAGGCAGGCCGCCCCGCCAATCGCCCGATCGCGCGGTTCAGGCCGCGAGCGCGCCCTCGATCCGATAGGCCCGCGCGCCGATCTTGGTCAGCCTTTGCTCGCGGATCCATTTCGAAAAGAGTCGCGATACGGTTTCGAGGGTCAGCCCGGTGTAGTCTGCGATTTGTTGTCGCGTCATCGGCAATTCGAGCCCGCCAAGAGGGGTCGACAGGCGCTCAGCAGCGATGAGGAGGAATTCGGCGAGGCGCTCGGCGGCGGATTTGCGCCCAAGCATGGTGATATGGGCGCGCTCGCGCTGAAGACGGGATCGCATCTGCTCAAAGACCACGAATTCGGCGAGCTCGCGATTGGTCAAGACATCATCGGCGCCGACGCAGAATTCGACGATTTCGGTCTCGGTCAAGGCTTCTGCATAATGGTCAAGCGCGCCGTCGAATTCGAAATGCAGGATTTCCCCCGGGGCGACGAAATCGAGGATCTGGCGGCGTCCGTCATCGAGGAGCTGGTAGAGAATGACGGCGCCTGCGACGATTTTCAGAAGACCGCCCGCCGGCGCGCCCGCTGCGTAAATCTCGTCGCCTTTCTTGTAGGTCTTGAGCAGGGTCTTCGCGGTCATTCCTGAACTCCTCTTTTCGGACGAGGAGAGAATGACGCAGCCTGTTGCGCCGAAAAATTCGCAAGGCTGCGTAGGGGCTAATACGTAGACCGGGCTGGCCTGTCATCCCGGGGCCGGCTGAAGACCAGAATCCGGGATCCAGAACAGGCGGAGATATTCTCGGCAAGCCTCCGGCGTTGCGAGGACAACGAAGCGTCGTGCAACGGCATGGATTCTTTTCGTGATCGCGCGGCCGGCGCTTTAAGACGCCGCGAGATGCTCGATGCAGGCGATGAGCGCGTCGCCGTCGATGGGTTTTCTGAAGCTCGCCGCCGGCGCGATTGCGGCGAGGGCCCGCGCATAGGGCGCGCCGCGAATCCCCGAAAGGATGATGATCCGCGCGCCCGGCGCGTCCTGCTTCACGCGTTGGGCGGTCTCGACGCCGGACCCGACCGGAAAGTGCAAATCGAGAAGCACGATATCCTTCGGACCGATCGGCGGCCCCGCGAAAAAGGAGTGCGGGCTGTCATAGACAAAAACCTCTCGGCCCGCGCCCCGCACAAGTTCCCGGGCGGCGTCGCGTACAGAGCGGTCATCTTCGATGATATGCACGACGACGGCCATAGAGGCAAAGCCGCTACGCCGGCGATGGCGGCAAGTCCTTGCGCCAGATCAAAGACCCGCGAGCAGGCGAACAAGACCCGCCACATTCCGCACGCCGACCTTTTCGAAAACCCGCGCCCGGTGCACCTCGACGGTGCGCGGGCTGATGTCGAGATTGCGGGCGATTTCCTTGTTCGTCAGGCCCTCATTGAGGGCGAGGGCGATCTCGCGCTCGCGCTCGGTCAGGGCGCCGAGCGGGTCGCCCGGCGGCGTCGGCGAAGGCGAATCGCCCGAGCGCCGCGCTTGCTCGATCGTCGCCTCGACTTCCTCCGGCGCAAACGGCTTTTCGACAAAGTCCGTGGCGCCGAGCTTGATCGCCTGGACCGCAACCGAGATGTCGGCATGGGCGCTGATCATGATGACGGGATAGGCCGGCCGGTTAAGGCGCCGCAAAATTTCAAGGCCGGACAGACCCGGCATTTTTAGATCGAGAAACAAAAGATCCGGCGGGTCCTGTTGCGCATCGAGGAATTGTTCTCCATCCGCAAAAGAGGTGATGCGCCGACCGCCGGCGCTCAAGAAGGCCGACAGGCTATCCCGGATCGCTTCATCGTCGTCAACAATGACAATATGAAAGTCAGTCATTGGCGGCCGTCTCCACGGGAATGTTCATTCTGAAGCAGGCGCCCCCCAAGGCGGCGGGTCGCTCAGGCGGTTCGACGAGGTCAAGCGTTCCACCGTGACCTTCTATAATGTTGCGGCAAATCGACAAGCCGATGCCGAGGCCTTTGGCCTTGCTCGACGTGAAGGGCGAGAATAGGCGGTCGCGTATCTCGGGAGCAACCCCGGGGCCGTTGTCCTCAACGTCGAGCTCCAGCCTGTCCGTTGCGAGCTGGGCCGTGATGCGCACCCGCCGGTCCTCTTGCGCCTCGGTCGCGTCGAGCGCGTTCTTGATAAGATTGACGAGGATTTGCTGAATCTGCGTGGCGTCGCCGAAGAGTTCGAAGTCGCGCGGCAGGCCGACGACGTCGATCGCGCTGTTTCTCTTGGCGTCCGCGATCCGGCAGAGATCGATCGAGACCGAGACGACCTCATAGAGATTGAAATTGCCCATTTCGTGATCGGCGCGCTCGACCATCTGGCGGATGCGGCGGACGATTTCGCCGGCGCGCGCGGCTTCGGTGCGCGAGCGCCGAAAAAGATCGGCGGCCTTGTCCGGATCCTCGACGATCGCGCGCTCGGCGGCGGTGAGATAAAGCGTCATCGCCGTCAGCGGCTGATTGAGTTCATGGGCGAGGGCCGAGCCCATTTCGGCGACGGCGCTGACGCGGCCCATATGTGCGACCTGGTTTTGCAGCTCATGCAGGCGCTGTTCGGCGGCCGCGCGCGCCGAAAGGTCGCGGACGATTCCGACAAAGCGCCTGACGCCGGCATGGCGAAACTCGCCGACGCTGAGATCCATCGGAAAGACGTCGCCATTCTTGCGCCGTCCCTCGACCTCGCGGCCAATGCCGATGATCTTCTTGACGCCCGTGTTCACATAGGAATGGAGATAGTCGTCATGATGCTCTGCATATTTCGGCGGCATCAGCATGCGGATGTTCCGGCCGATGACCTCATCGGCCGAATAACCGAAAATCCTTTCGCAAGCCGGGTTGAACAGCTCCGCGCGCCCCGCTTCGTCGATGCACATGATGCCGTCGACGGCGGTCTCGATCAGCGCGTTTAGCTGCTCTTCGGCGTAGCCGCGCGGGCGCTTTCCTTCAGATCGTGGTTCCATGCTCTATTTTCACCAATTCGCGCGGCTGCTGCAATAATACAACACATATATTGACTTGAATCAGAAAGGCTTGGAGGAAATGGCGAAATAATTACGCGCATAATCAAACGACTCGTCGAATAGAGGCCGCATGGCGTGGCATAGAATATGGCTGGAGCGCGCGCGCACGCCGGATTTTAACGGCGCCGCGCAAGGTTTTGAGATGACGGCGCCGCTCGACGAGCGCAGCGTTCTCGACGTGCTGGCCTGGGGCGCCGCCAAGGAAAAAGCGACGGTTCGCCGGTTGTCGGACGGCGAGGCCGAGGCCGTCGGCATCCTAGAACGAACGTTCGACGGGAACTGGATGTTTTCCTGCGCGCCCCGCGGTCACGAGTCTGCGTTGCGTTTTCGGCTGAAGGCCGATCGCCTTGCGGTTGGCGATTATGTTTCGATCGGAGGCCCGAATGGCGAAACGCTGCCATTCCGCATCGTGTCGGCCACGCCGGCGGAAGAGTCGACGCGACCCGAAATATTGCCTAGAACCCGTTGATTTTACTGCGAAATGGTTACTTTTCCTGGACTTGGCGCGGACGGATGCCTAGCGAGTCTCCTATGTCGCTCCCTGCGCTCCATACGGAACAACTGACGAAGGTCTATGGAGAAGGCGCCTCGGCGGTTCATGCGCTGCGCGGGGTCGATCTCGATATTCCGAGGGGCGAACTCGTTGTTCTGCTCGGGCCTTCAGGCAGCGGCAAGTCGACGCTATTGAACATTCTCGGCGGGCTCGATCGCGCGAGCGGGGGGCGGGCGTTTTTCGATGGCCGCTCGCTCACCGATATGAACGACCGCGCGCTCACCGCTTATCGCCGCCGGCATGTCGGCTTCGTTTTCCAGTTCTACAATCTGATGCCGAGTCTGACGGCGCGGGAGAATGTCGAACTCGTCACCGAGATTTCCGCCGATCCGATGCCGGCCGAGGACGCGCTCGCCCTGGTCGGCCTTGAGGCGCGGGGCGGGCATTTTCCCGCGCAATTGTCGGGCGGCGAGCAGCAGCGGGTCGCGATCGCGCGCGCCATCGCCAAGCGTCCGGAGCTTCTTTTTTGCGACGAGCCGACGGGGGCGCTCGATTCGAAAACCGGCGTCGGCGTCCTGAAGGCGATCCAGCAAATCAACGCCGGGCTCGGCGCGACGACGCTCATCATCACCCATGCGGCGGCGACGGCGGCGATGGCGGACCGGGTCCTGCGCTTCGCCGACGGCCGCGTCGTCGATGTTGAGAAGAACGCGGCGAAGGTCTCGCCAGAAGAGATTTCATGGTGAAGCGATGGCGTCAGTAAGCACGGCGCTCGACACGAAGCTTTTCCGCGATCTCTGGCGGATCAAGGGCCAGGGATTTGCGATCGCCGCCGTCATCGCGGCGGGCGTGGCGCTTTTTGTCATGAGCGACGGCATGCTCTCCTCCTTGCGCGAGACGATGAACGCCTATTACGAGCGCTATCGTTTCGCGGATGCCTTCGCGCCGGTGAAACGCGCGCCCTTGAGCGCGCTCGCCGATATTGCGCGCCTTCCGGGCGTCGCCCGCATCGAGGGCCGCATTCACGGCGCCGCGCTCGTCGATGCGCCGGACATCGCCGCGCCGATCACCGGCGAAGTCGTCTCGCTGTCGCCTTTCGACGCGGCGCCGTTGAATGACGTTTATATCGTCAAGGGACGGAAGATCGACTTCACGCGCGCGCGCGAAATCCTCTTGCTTGAGCCTTTTGCGACGGCCCACGGATTAAAGCCCGGCGACGAAATCGAGGCGACCGTCTATGGCGCGAAGCGGACATTTTTTATCGCCGGGCTCGCGCTGTCTCCGGAGCACATCTACACGATCGCGCCCGGCGAATTCGTGCCGAATCCGGCGCGTTACGCCGTTTTATGGATGAGCCGCGACGCCGCCGAGGCGGCCTTCGACATGGACGGCGCGTTCAACGAGGCGGTTTTGACGGTCGAGCCCGGCGCGCGCATGGAAGCGGTGCTCGCCGGCCTCGACAGGACGCTTGCGCCTTACGGCGCGACCGGCGCCTATGATCGAAGCGACCAATTGTCGAATCGCTTCCTCTCCGAGGAGCTTCGCCAGCTCGATATGATGGGCCGCCTCTTGCCGCCGATCTTTCTTTCGGTCGCGGCGTTTTTGCTGAACATGGTCGTCTCGCGCATGGTCGACGCCGAGCGGACGCAGATCGGCCTGATGAAAGCCTTCGGCTATACGAACCCCGAAGTCGCGATGCATTATGCGAAATTCGCCTTTGCGCTCGCCGCGATCGGCGCCGTCGCCGGCTGTTTTTTCGGCCTTTGGCTCGGGCGCGGCATGGCGCAGGTTTATCAAGCCTTCTATAAATTTCCGTTTCTCATCTTCAGCGCGACGCCCTCGACATTTTTTGTCGGATTGATGGTGAGTTTCGCGGCGGCGGGGCTTGGCGTGGTCCTCGCCGTCCGAGGCGCGGTCGTCTTGACTCCGGCCGAGGCGATGCGTCCGCCCGCGCCCGCCGATTTCACGCGCGTCGAAGCGTTGACGCGCGTGCTCGAACGCCCGCTTGATCAGCCGACGCGCATCGTCCTGCGCCGTCTTGTGCGGCGGCCTTTGCGCGCCGTGCTGACGTCAGTCGGCGTCGGGGCGGCGATGTCGCTCGTCGTGATGATGGATTTCAACCGGGCCGCGATCGACGATATGATCGATGTCAGCTTCAACGTCGTCGACCGCTCGGATCTCGTCGTGCGGTTTGTCGAGCCCTTGTCGAGAAAGGCGGTCTACGAATTAAAGCGTGTCGACGGGGTGATCGCGGCTGAGCCCGGCCGCGACGTTCCCGTGATGATGCGAAACGGCCGCAAGACCCGTCTCGGCGCGATCACGGGTCTTCCTCCCGAGGCGCGGCTCAATCGCGCCGTCGACGACAAGCTTCGGACAATCCCGATGCGCGAGGACGGTCTCATCATCTCGCGATCGCTTGCCGATCTTCTGTCGGTCGGGCCCGGCGACCCGGTCGTCGTCGAGGCGCGTGAGGGCCGCCGCCCGACGGTCGTCATTCCGGTCGCGGCGGTCGCCTCGACGCTGATGGGAACGCCGGCTTATATGGATATCGAGGCGCTGTCGCGGCTTCTCGGCGAGGGCTGGCGCGCCTCGAACGCCTCGCTGCTCGTCGATCCGCTGAAGCGCGACGATGTCTTCGCCAAGATCAAGGACATGCCGAAAGTCGCGGGCGTCGCCTCGGCGCGCGAGGCGCAGCGGGCCTTTCAAAAGCTGATCGATGAGGGCAGCGGAGTTTTCCGAAATCTTTTCGCCTTCTTTGCGATCCTCATCACGATCGGCGTCGTCTATAATTCGGCCCGGATCGCCTTCGCCGAGGCCGCCCATGAGCTTGCGAGCCTGCGCGTTCTCGGCTTCACCAAGGGCGAGGCGGCCTATGTTCTTCTGGGCGAGATTTTCGCGCTGACGCTTGCCGCGCTCCCGATCGGCGCGGGGCTTGGCTATGGCCTGTGGCGCTATATGGCTAAAGCCTTTAGTAACGAACTCTATCAGATACCAGTCGTCGTCACGCCGGCCGGCTTTGGCGGCGCGGCGCTCGTCGTTCTTGCGGCGGCGGCGGCGTCAGGGGCGCTTGTTTTTCGGGATGTCGCAAAGCTCGACATGGTGTCGGCGTTGAAGGCGCGGGAATAGGCGATGGAAAAGAAGAAAGTCCGCCGCCTTCTTCTCTTCGGCGCCGCTGGCGTTGTTGCGGTCTTTCTCCTCTATGCGTTCTGGCCGCGCCCGCTCGGCGTCGATATCGCCGAGGTCGAAAGAAAGCCGATGGTCGTGACGATCGACGAGGAGGCGAGAACCCGCGTCCGCGACGAATATGTCGTCTCCGCGCCGATTAACGGCCGGCTTTTGCGCGTCGATGTCGATCCCGGCGATTGCGTGGAGCGCCAAAAGACGGTCGTCGCCCGCATGACCCCGGGCGATCCGGCCTTTCTCGACGAGCGCAGCCGCGCCGTGGCCGAGGCGGCCGAACGCGCCGCCGAGGCCGCGCTTCGCCTCGCCGAGGCCGATCTTGCGCGAGTCAAGGCTGAAGAGACCTATGCGAAAGCCGACGCCGCGCGCGTCCGCGCGCTCGCGCAAACGAACACCGTCTCGCAAGCGGCGGTCGATCGCGCGGATTTGAGCGTCAAGACCGCAAGCGCCAATCGCGCGACGGCGGAAGAGGCCGTCCGTGTACGGAGGGCAGAGCTTGACTCGGCGCGCGCGCGCCTTCTCGCGCCTGAGGAAGAAGGAACGCTCGCGGACGGACCGTCGACATTGGGGCTTCAGGACCTTTCGATTCTCCCGATCCGTTCTCCGGTCGACGGCTGCGTCCTGCGCGTGATCGAGGAAAGCGAAAAGGTTCTTGCGGCGGGCGCGCCGATCGTCTCGATCGGCGATCCGGCGGGCGGCCTTGAGGTGCTGACCGAGCTTCTCTCGTCGGATGCGGTGAAGGTGCGCCCGGGCGCCAAGGCGATAATCGAGGACTGGGGGGGCGAGCCGGCGCTTGAGGGGGTCGTCAGGCGCGCCGAGCCCTATGGCTTCACCAAGATATCCGCGCTCGGCGTCGAGGAGCAGCGGGTCAATGTGATCATCGACTTCACCGGCGACACGCGCGCGCGCGCCGGCCTCGGCCACGGCTTTCGCGTCGATGTCCGAATCGTCATTTGGGAAGACGAGAATGCCCTCGTCGCGCCGTCGAGCGCGCTTTTCCGCGACCAGGGCGAATGGGCCGTCTTTGTCGTCGAGAAGGGGCGCGCCCGGCGGCGGCGAGTCGAGATCGGCCACAACAACGGCGTCGAGGCGGAGATCGTCGACGGCCTTGCGGAAGGCGAGAGCGTCATCGAATATCCGGGCGACCGGCTTTCGGACGGGGCGCTTGTCGCGCGGCGCAAGGCGGGCTGAGCTTGTCGGCGCTTTGCGGCGCCGACTATGGTGAGGCCGCATGAACGCCAATCTCTATGCGCTTTTTCACCGACGATTTCGCGAGGGCGCCGACGCGCCCTGCCTGATCGCGCCGGACCGCGTCTGGTCCTTCGCCGATATCGACGCCTTGTCGGCGCGTTTTGCCGGCGCGTTCGCCGACGCGGGGCTCGAACCCGGCGACCGGATCGTCGCCCAGGTCGACAAATCGGTCGAAGCCGTCGGCCTTTATCTCGGCGTCTTGCGCGCCGGCGGCGTCTTCGTCCCGCTGAACACAGCCTATACGCCGAGCGAGGTCGATTTCTTTTTAAAGGACGCCGCGCCGCGCCTCTTCATTCAAAAGCCGGCGCCGGGGAGCGCGCCGCGGCCGCAGATCGCGCAGCGCGACCCGGAGGATCTCGCCTCGATCCTCTACACGTCCGGCACGACGGGCCGCTCGAAAGGCGCGATGCTCTCGCACCGCGCTCTCTCGTCGAACGCGGCGGCCTTGAGCGAGATTTGGGGCCTTTCTTCGGACGACGTGCTGATCCATGCGCTTCCGATCTTCCATATTCACGGCCTTTTCGTCGCGCTGAACACATCTTTTCTGAATGCGTCGAAAGTGATTTTCCTGCCGCGCTTCGATCCGGGCGAAGTGCGCCGGCGCATGAGGGAGGCGACCATGTTGATGGGCGTGCCGACCTTCTATTCGCGCCTTCTCGACGACGGCGTCACGCGTGAGGACTGCGCCAATATGCGCCTGTTCATCTCCGGCTCGGCCCCGCTGACCGAAGAGGTCTCGAAGGAATGGACGCGCCGCACCGGGCATAAAATTCTTGAGCGCTACGGCATGACCGAAGCCGGCATGATCGCCTCGAATCCGCTCGACGGGGAACGCATTCCGGGGACGGTCGGTTATGCGCTGCCGGGGGTCGACATTCGCGTCGCGGACGCGGCGGGCCGCGAACTAAGTCGCGGCGAGGTCGGAACCGTCGAGGTCAAAGGCCCCAATCTCTTCAGCGGCTATTGGCGCCTGCCGGACAAGACCGCCGAAGAAATGCGCGCCGACGGCTATTTTATCACCGGCGACATGGGCTCGATGGCGCCGGACGGGCGCCTTCGCCTCGTCGGCCGCGCCAAGGATCTCATCATTTCGGGGGGCTACAACATCTATCCGAAAGAGATCGAGGCGGTGCTCGACGCCATTGAAGGCGTCAAGGAATCGGCCGTCATCGGCGCGCCGCACCGGGATTTGGGCGAGGGCGTCGTTGCGGTGCTCGTCGCCGAAACGACGCCTGTTGACGAAACGGTGATCAAGGCCGCGCTTGACGAACGCCTTGCGCGGTTTAAGCATCCGCGGCGCTTTTACTGGGCGAGCGAGCTTCCGCGCAATGCGATGGGCAAGGTGCAGAAAAACGCGCTGAGGCAGGCCTATGCCGAGGCTTATGCCTGAAGGCGAAGCTATCCGTTCTGTCGCGATGATCACTACGGATTTTCTTGGGGAGAAGAGACGATGGCGGTATTTACGCATGTCACGGTCGGCTCGGACGATCTTGCGAAATCGCGCAAGTTTTACGATGCGGCGCTCGGCGCGCTCGGCCTCGGCTATCTCGGCCCCCTTGGCGATCGCGGCGAAACATATGGCGCGAAGGCGCCGGAATTCATCGTGTTGAAGCCATTGAACGGCGAGCCCGCGAGCGGCGCGAATGGCGGCACGATCGGGTTTTTGGCGCCGAGCCGAAAGGCGGTGAACGCGTTTTACGAGGCCGGTCTTAAGAACGGCGGAACTTGCGAAGGCCCGCCGGGGCCGCGCAAATTCGCGCCGACCGCCTATGCGGCTTACCTCCGCGATCCATACGGGAACAAGATCTGCACTTATTGCTTCGCCGCCGAATAAGCGCCAGTCGTCCGCTTTCTCTCATCCGCTTTCTCCGCGTCATCCCAATCCAGCAGTACTGATGACGACGGCAAGGCGATCCTGTTCGATCTGTGCCCCGCCTTAAAGCAAGGTGCGCTCGACCGCCTTGCGCCAGCCGGCGAGGAGCCGCTCGCGCGTCGCGGCGTCCATCCTCGGCTCGAAACGCGCACCCTGCCGCCAGATCGCGCCGAGATCGTCCGTCCCTCCATAAATTCCCGCCTTCAATCCGGCGAGGAAGGCCGCACCGAGCGCGGTCGTCTCCATCACTTTCGGTCGCTCGACGGCAAGCCCCAGAATGTCGGCGAGAAATTGCATCAGCCAGTCATTGGCGACCATGCCGCCGTCGACGCGAAGCGTTTCAGGTTCGACGCCGTCCGCGGCGATCGCCGCGAGAAGATCCGCTGTCTGATAGACGACCGCTTCGAGCGCCGCGCGGGTGATTTCGGCAGGTCCCGTCTCCCGCGTCAGGCCGTAGATCGCGCCCCGTGCGTCCGGCGCCCAGTGCGGCGCGCCGAGGCCCGTAAAGGCCGGCACGAGATAGACGCCGTGATTGTCATTGAGCCGGCGCACGAGCGCCTCGCTCTCTGGCGCGCTCTTGAAGAAGCCGAGCCGGTCGCGCAGCCATTGGATCGCCGCGCCGGCGATGAAGATCGAGCCTTCGATCGCGTAGCGCGTCTCGCCCTTGAGCCGCCAGGCGATGGTCGAAAGGAGCTTGTTTTGCGACTGGATGATTTCATCGCCGGTTTGGACGAGGACGAAACAGCCCGTGCCGTAAGTGCTTTTAATGGCGCCGGGCGAGAAACAGGCCTGGCCGATCGCCGCCGCCTGCTGATCGCCGGCGACGCCGAAGATCGGGATCGGCCGGCCGAACAACGAGGCCTCGGTCACGCCATAGTCGTCGGCGCAGTCGCGCACTTCGGGCAGGAGCGCGCGGGGGATGTCGAAAGCCGTCAACAGCGCCTCGTCCCAGTCATTCCGGCGGATATTGAAAAGGCTCGTCCGCGAGGCGTTGGTCGCGTCGCTCGCATGGATGCGCCCGCCGGTGAGGCGGGCGATGAGAAAGGAATCGACCGTGCCGAAGGCGATCGCGCCCGTCTCGGCGCACGCGCGGGCGTCCGTGTGATCGAGAATCCAGGCCGCCTTGCTCGCCGAGAAATAAGGATCGAGGAGGAGCCCGGTTTTATCGCGGATATCGGCTTCGAGGCCGGCTTCGCGGAGCTGGCGGCAATGCGCCGCGGTGCGCCGGTCCTGCCAAACGATCGCATTGTAGATCGGCTTCAGGCTGTCGCGCTCCCACAGGATCGTCGTTTCGCGCTGATTGGCGAGGCCGATCGCGGCGATGCGCGCGCCCGTCGCCTCGGCCTTGTCGAACGCCGCTTTCGCGACGGCGCGTGTCGTGCGCCAGATATCCTCGGGGTTATGTTCGACCCAGCCAGGCTCGGGGTAAAATTGCGGGAATTCTTGCTGGGCGAGGGCGACGATCTCGGCGCCGCGAAAGGCGATGGCGCGGCTCGACGTCGTGCCTTGATCGATCGCGAGAATGAGATCGTCCGCCGCCATGCGCTTAAAGCAGGGCCTTGACGTCGCGCTCAAGTGAATCGGGCCGCGTCTGCGGCGCAAAGCGTCCCATGACGGCGCCCTCTCGATTGACGAGAAATTTCGTAAAATTCCATTTGATCATCTTCGAGCCGCCAAGACCGAGCCGCTCCCTTTTTAGATGCTCAAAAAGCGGATGGGCGTTCTCGCCATTGACCTCGATCTTGGAAAACATCGGAAAGGTGACGTCGTAATGGGTGGTGCAGAAGGTCATGATTTCGTCGTCGCCGCCGGGCTCCTGCGCGCCGAACTGATTGCAGGGAAAGCCGAGCACCGAAAATCCGTCGTCGCGATAGCGCCGAAAGAGCGCTTCGAGACCTTTATATTGCGGGGTAAAGCCGCATTTTGATGCGACATTGACGATCAACAGCACCTTGCCGGCGAAGTCGGACAGGCGGACGTCCTCGCCGTCGATCGTCTGCGCGGTGAAGTCATAGACCGTGGCCATGACCGGCCTCCCCGGGCCATTCTGCGGCGTCGACAATAGAGCGCCACGCCGCGGAGGCGAAACGGTTTTTTTTAAACCTTAAATACGCGCAATGGGCCCCGACAAGACTCGCCCACGATGATATGATGGGGTATGGTGCGCGCAATAATCAAAAAGACAAGGGAAACGCCCGCCTACGCCGCGCGCCCTCGCACGCGCCGGCGCCTTTTGCCGTTTTTCGGCTTTCGGCGCCTTCCATGCGCCGCCAGGCGATGCGCCGGATTTTCGCCATAATCTGTATGCGCATGACCGTGTCTTTCTCATTTGTAATATCAATACGTACAATGACGAATGATTAAGGCGGTCCGAGATTGACCGGGAAATAACTCCTGAATACCGTTTCTGAGACACAGCAAAAAGAGGACCTGATCATGCGTGCATCAGAACTATCGGTTTTGCTGGAGAATGAAATCGCTCCGCTCTGCCGTTTTGCGCTCCTGCTTACAAAGAGCTATGACGACGCCGAGGATCTTGCTCAAGATACGATGGAGCGTGCGCTGATTAAAGCGCATCTGTTCGACGGAGCGAATTTGAGAAGCTGGCTTTTTACCGTCTGTCAGAGGATTTTTCTCAATCGCGTGCGGCGGGAAAAGGCGCGCGGAATGTCCGTCGAGCTCGACGACGCCCCTCTTGGGGCGCTCAGCGCCGACGGCGGTCAGGAGGAAATGATGACATATAAGCGGACGGCTGAATGCATCGCCCGCCTGCCTGAGCGCGACCAGCGGCTGTTGTCGCTCATCGCGCTCCACGGCGCGCGCTACGAGGACGCGGCGCGGGAAACCGGCGCTCCCGTGGGCACGGTGCGCTCGCGTCTTTCGCGCGCGCGCGCGCGTCTTAAGGAAATGGTCGATTCTCCCAAGGACGCCGGCGCGCTTGCGCCCGCCGGCAATGGCTGAGCGATCGGAGCTGGAACACGCCCGCGTTTCTGCGTGTTTCAGCATGTCGGATCAGAAGCGAAGGAGAGCCCCATGAGTTCAACAGGCAAGGTTTTGGCCGCCGTCGCCGTCGTGCTGCTTATCGGCGTCGGCGTTTATGTGGTCAGTGAGCGCGACGACGACACGGTTGGCGAGGCGATCGAAGACGCCGCCGACGATGTCGGCGATGCGATCGACGACGCGGCCGACGACGTTGAGGACGCCGCGGATGATGTGGAGGCGGCGTTGACCATGCGGGGCGCCGTCATTCCCGTCTGATATTTTCCTGCCAAAGAAGCGCCGCGCGGAATCCGCGCGGCGCTTTGATCGTAATAGAGGCGACGCCGTTATACCGGCGGACTTCCCCTCATCGCTCTCGCCACCATTGCGACAATGAAGAGGATGAGGAAGATGAAGAACAGAATTTTGGCGATGCCGGCTGACGCCGCCGCGACGCCGCTGAAACCGAAGAAAGCCGCGACAAGCGCCACGATAAGAAATGTAAGAGCCCATCCAAGCATGAAATCCTCCTTGTAAAGATGACAGCTCGCAAAACGGCGGGGGCCGTCCTGTATTGGTAAACATCTTTAGGGGGATGTTGTTCCCCCGCGTTTTTCGCCGATGCGTCGCCGCGCCGACGTGTTCTGCAACGTCCTTTTGGGAGTGGTTCTCTTTTGGAGCGGTCGTCGGGGAGGCCGATCGGCAGCGCCGGGGCGAGAGGGGGGCTTGGCGTTAGCGCCGCCGATCGTCCAACGCCCATAGGGCGTTCTCCCCGACGGCTAGGAAACGGCGGCCCCCGAATATTGGTTCCCGGCGCAAGGTGAAGTTTCGATAATCTGTCGGCAAGCCGGCGTCCTGGCGGGTCAAAATGCGTCGATCGGCGTTTTCAAATAGCTGACGCCGTTTGACTCCGGCTCCGGAAAACGTCCGGCGCGCATATTGACCTGCACGGCGGGTAGCATGAGCCGAGGGGTCGAGAGCGTCTTGTCGCGCGCGGCGCGCATGGCGACGAATTCATTCTCGCCGACGCCATCGTGAATATGGATATTCGAGGCGCGCTGCTCGTCGACCGTCGTCTCGAAGACGAACTTGTCGCGGCCGGGCGCCTTATAGTCATGACAGAGAAAAAGGCGCGTCGCGCCGGGAAGCGTGAATATCTTCTGGATGGAGCGATAGAGCGCGCGGGCGTCGCCGCCGGGGAAATCGGTCCGCGCCGTGCCGTAGTCGGGCATGAAAAGCGTGTCGCCGACAAAGGCGGCCTCGCCGATGAGATAGGTCATGCAGGCCGGCGTATGGCCCGGCGTGTGCATCGCCCGCGCCGGGATCGAGCCGACGCGGAAGAGATCGCCGTCCTTGAAAAGCGCATCGAACTGACTGCCGTCGCGCCTGAAGGCGGGGCCAAGGTTAAAGATTTCGCCGAATCTCTCCTGGATCGCGGCGACATTGACGCCGATCGCAAGCTTGCCGCCGAGTCTTTCGATCAGATAAGGCGCGGCGGAGAGATGGTCGGCATGGACATGCGTTTCGAGCACCCATTCGACCTCAAGGTCCTCTTCCTGGATGAAGGCGACGATCTTGTCCGCGCTCGTCGCGCCCGTCCGGCCCGAGGCGGGATCGAAATCGAGGACGGAATCGATGATTGCGCATTTGCGCGTCGCCTTGTCGGCCGCGACATAGCTCGCGGTGAAGGTCGGCTCGTCGAAAAAGGCCGTGACGTTGGGTTTCATGGTGGAGAGTTTAGCGTGCAAGTCGCGGCGGGAAAGCGCTGACCGGCATCCCTGCATAGCACAAGCCGCTCGCCGATCGGGGCGGCTTGAAATCTTCTGTTGCAATAAGCTCCGTCTTTCTTTAGGAAAAATGGGTTGGCGCGCCATTTTCGGACGCAGCCGCGAAGGATTTCAGGACGTCGTATCGAACGCCATGTCTAACGACTTGAATATCTTGGATTTTAACGACCCGGCCCGGCGGCGTTTGGGCCGACTTCCGCTCGTAGTGCTCCTTATTGGCCCCGTCAGGGGAGCGGCGACGGAGCCTGCGCGCTAGGAAGTCAAGCGAAGCTAGGAACCAGACAAACCCGCTCCCCTCCGGAAGCGGGTTTTTTAGTCCTGTTCGACAGGTGAAGAGAGAAAAATGACCGAAACGAAACCGAAACGATCCGACGCCATCCTGAAAGGCCCCGCGAGAGCGCCGGCGCGCGCGATGATGCGCGCGGCGGGCTATACGGACCAAGACTTCGCCCAGCCGCTCATCGCCGTCGTCAACACCTGGACGTCGGTGACGCCCTGCAACATGCATCTCGACAAGCTCGCCGAGCCGGTGCGCCGGGGCATTCGCGAGGGCGGGGCGACGCCGGTCGATTTCAACACGATCGTCGTCTCGGACGGCATCACGATGGGCGGCGAGGGGATGAAGGCCTCGCTCATTTCCCGCGAGGTCATCGCGGATTCGATCGAGCTTGCCGTGCGCGGCCATTCGCTCGATGCGGCGGTTATTCTGGTCGGCTGCGACAAGACGATCCCGGCGGCGGCGATGGCGCTCGCCCGGATGGATATACCGGGTGTTGTTTTCTATGGCGGCTCGATCATGCCCGGCCATTGCAGGGGACGCGACCTCTCAATCCAGGACGTGTTCGAGGCGGTCGGCGCGCACGCCAAGGGCGATCTCGACGATGCGGGGCTTCTCGATATCGAGACGCACGCCTGTCCCGGCGCCGGCGCCTGCGGCGGCCAGTTCACCGCGAATACGATGGCGATGGCGCTGACCTTTTTAGGGATAGCGCCGATGGGCGCGGCCGATCCGCCGGCGACGGACTCGCATAAAATCGCCGAAGCCGAACGGTGCGGGCGCCTCGCGGCCGCGCGCGCCGCCGAAGGCGTGACCGCGCGGCGCTTCATCACGCCGGCCGCGCTCAGAAACGCCGCGACCGCGGTCGTTGCGAGCGGCGGGTCGACCAATGCGGTCCTGCATCTTCCCGCGATCGCGGCCGAGGCGGGCGTTTCGCTGTCGATCGACATTTTCGACGATCTGTCCCGCGAGACGCCGGTCATCACGGATTTGAAGCCCGGCGGGCGCTTTCTCGCGCGCGATCTTTACGCCGCGGGCGGGATGCGGCTGTTCGGCAAGCGCCTCGCCGAGGTCGGGCTGATCGAGAATGTTCCGACCGTCACCGGGCGCACGCTTTTCGAAGAATTGAGCGAGGCCGAGGAGACGCCCGGCCAGGAAGTCGTTCGCCGGGTCGGCGATCCGGTGAAAAAGACCGGGGGCCTCAGGATTCTTTATGGCGATGTCGCGCCCGAGGGCGCGGTTTTGAAAACCGCCGGCTATTCGGACGGCGCATTCGAGGGGCCGGCGCGCGTGTTCGATAGCGAGGACGCGGCCTTCGAAGCCGTCAGCGCCCAGAAGATCAAGGAAGGCGATGTCGTCATCATCCGGTATGAGGGGCCGAAAGGCGGGCCCGGCATGCGCGAAATGCTCGCCGTCACGGCCGCGATCGCGGGCCAGGGCCTTGCCGGCAAGGTCGCGCTTTTGACCGACGGGCGCTTTTCGGGGGCCTCGCACGGCTTCGTCATCGGCCATATCGCGCCGGAAGCCGCCCTCGACGGGCCGATTGCGCTTCTTAAGGATGGCGACATCATCCGCATCGACGCCGAGGGCCGGCGCATCGACGCCGATATCGACTGGGCGGCGCGCCGCGCGGCCTATCGTCCGCGGCCGCCAAAGTTGATGGGCGGCGCCTTCGACAAATATGCGCGCCTTGTGTCCTCCGCCTCGAAAGGCGCGATCACAATTTCTCCGAACTCGACGCTTTGACAAAGGAAAGACCCATGAAAGTCTACACGGAAAATGACGCCAATCCGCAGCTTCTGAAGGAAGGAACGGTCGCCGTCATCGGTTATGGCAGCCAGGGCCGCGCCCATGCGCTGAACCTGAAGAATTCCGGCTGCGACGTCATTGTCGGGGTGAAGCCGGGCGGCAAAGGGGCGGGGCGCGCCAAGGAAGACGGCCTTGCGACGGCGAGCGTGCGCGAAGCGGCGGAGGCCGCAAAGCTCGTCGCGCTTTTGACGCCCGACATGACCCATGAGCAGCTTTTCCGGGACGAGATCGCGCCCGGCCTCAAAGCCGGCGACGCGCTTTCATTCGCGCACGGATTTTCGATCCTCTATGGCCGCGTCAAGCCGACCAAGGACATCGATGTCGTCATGGTCGCGCCGAAAGGGCCGGGCGACCTCGTGCGCCGCGAATATGAGCGCGGCCGGGGCGTTCCCTGCCTTTTCGCCGTGCATCAGGACGCGACGGGGAACGCCAAGGCGCGCGCGCTTTCCTATGCCCATCTCATCGGCGGCACGGCGGCCGGCGCGCTCGAAACGACCTTCAAGGAAGAGACCGAAACCGATCTTTTCGGCGAACAGGCCGTGCTCTGCGGCGGCGCGACGGAGCTTGTGCTCGCGGGCTACGAGACCTTGACCAATGCCGGCTATCGGCCCGAGATCGCCTATTACGAATGTCTTCACGAGCTGAAGCTTATCGTCGACCTCCTCTATGAAGGCGGCATTGCGAAAATGCATGAATTCATCTCCGAGACGGCGAAATATGGCGACCTCGTTTCGGGCCCGCGCGTCATCAATGACGAGACGCGCGCGCGGATGCGCGAGGTCCTGAAAGACATTCAGAGCGGCAAATTCGCTCATGACTGGATTGTCGAGAACCAGGCGGGCAAGGTTCAGTATCAAAAGCTTCTCGAAGCCGACCTCGCCCATCCGATCGAAGAGACCGGCAAGGCGTTGCGCGAGCGCATGGCGTGGCTCAAGGCCGGAGCCAACAACAAAGCGGAATAGTCCGATGAAACCGAAGCACGCGACGCGACATGAAACGCCCCCGGCGGCCAAACCCGCCGAACGGAAATCGGGCGCCGATCTCCTTCTCAATGCGTTGGAGGAGCAGGGCGTCGAGGTGATCTTCGGCTATCCGGGCGGCGCGGTGCTGCCGATTTACGACGCGCTCTTCCGGCGCTCAACCATGCGGCACGTCCTCGTGCGACACGAACAGGGCGCCGTTCATGCGGCCGAGGGCTATGCGCGCTCGACGGGAAAGCCGGGCGTCGTCCTCGTCACCTCCGGGCCCGGCGCGACCAACGCCGTCACGGGCCTCACCGACGCGCTCCTCGATTCCATTCCCGTCGTCTGCATCACCGGCCAGGTCGCGCGGAAGCTCATCGGCACCGACGCCTTTCAGGAATGCGACACGATCGGCATCACGCGGGCCTGCACCAAGTATAATTATCTCGCGACCTCGGCGGCGAAATTGCCGGCGATCGTCCATGAGGCCTTTCATGTCGCCAAGAACGGCCGGCCCGGCCCGGTCCTGATTGACATTCCGAAGGACGTGCAATTCGAGGAGGCCGCCTATGTCGCCCGCGACGCCGCGCCGAAACGCGATTGCGTGACGACGCCCGCGGTCGATCAGGCGAAGATCGCGCTGGCGGTCGATCTGATGCGCCGCGCGCGCCGCCCGATCCTTTACACCGGCGGCGGCGTCGTCAATGCGGGGCCCGGCGCGAGCGAAGCCTTGCGCGCGCTCGCCCGCGAGACGGGCTTTCCCGTCACGTCGACCTTGATGGGGCTCGGCGCCTTTCCCGCCTCCAACCCGCAATGGCTTGGGATGCTCGGCATGCATGGCAGCCTTGAGGCCAATTCCGCGATGCATGATTGCGATTTGATGATCGCGATCGGCGCGCGGTTCGACGACCGCGTGACGGGCCGGCTCGACGCCTTCTCGCCGGGCTCGCGCAAGATTCACGTCGATATCGATCCCTCGTCGATCAACAAAAACGTTCCCGTCGAGATCGGCATTGTCGGCGATGCGGGCGAGATCGCCGCCGCATTTCTCGCCGAGTGGCGCGCGCGCGCCGCCGAAAGCCCCGTCGACCAGGGCCGTCTTGCTCTGTGGTGGGCGCAGATCAAGGAATGGCGCGCGAAGAACTGCTTTGCCTATGAACGGGCGGCCGATCACATCAAGCCGCAATATGCGCTGGAGCGCCTCTATGCGCTGACGAAGGGGCGCGACCTCTATGTCACGACCGAAGTCGGCCAGCATCAGATGTGGGCGGCGCAGTTTTTCCATTTCGAGGAGCCGAACCGCTGGATGACGTCGGGCGGGCTCGGCACGATGGGCTATGGCCTTCCCGCCGCGATCGGCGTGCAGGCGGCCCATCCGAAGGCGCTCGTCATCGACATCGCCGGCGACGCCTCGGTGCAGATGACGATGCAGGAAATGTCGACGGCGGTTCAGCACAAGCTCCCCGTCAAGATCTTCATTCTCAACAACGCCTATCTCGGCATGGTGCGCCAGTGGCAGGAGCTTCTGCATGGCGGGCGTTATTCGCATTCCTATTCGGACTCGCTCCCCGACTTCGTCAAGCTCGCCGAGGCTTACGGGGCCCTCGGCCTGCGCGCGGAAAAGCCCGGCGAGCTCGACGCGAAAATCCAGGAGATGATCGACAGCGACAAGCCGGTTCTGTTCGACTGCGTTGTCGCGCAGGAGGAGAATGTCTTTCCGATGATCCCCTCCGGGGCGGCGCATAATGAAATGCTGCTCGGCGCGGTCAAAGCGGACTCGGTCAGCGCCGAGGGAAGGACCCTCGTATGACCGATGCGCCCTCCCTTTCCGTCTATCCCGTCACAGCGCCGGAGGAAGCGATCGCCGAGGCGATTCTCGCCGTCATCGTCGACAACGAGCCGGGCGTGCTTGCGCGCGTCGTCGGCCTGATCTCGGCGCGCGGCTATAATATCGAAAGCCTCACCGTCGCCGAAACCGATGTCGAAAAGCATCGCTCACGCATCACCATCGTCACGCGCGGCACGCCCTCGAAGGTCGAGCAGATCAAGGCCCAGCTCGGCCGGCTTGTTCCGGTCCGCCGCGTCATCGACGTGACGAAGGAGACGGACGCGCTTGAGCGCGAGCTTGCTTTGGTGAAGGTCGTCGGCAAGGGCGAGACGCGCGTCGAGGCGATGCGCCTTGCCGATATTTTCCGCGCCAAGGCGCTTGATACGACGCATACCTCCTTCATTTTCGAAGTGACGGGCGCGCGCGAGAAGATCAACGCCTTTGTCGATCTGATGCGGCCCTTGGGCCTTGCCGAGATTTCGAGAACGGGCGTCTTGTCGATCCGGCGCGGCCCGGAGCCGGACTAGTACAGGAGAGTCCTTATGCTGAGCAAACTCATACTCGCTCTTTCGAATCTTCTCGGCCGACTTACGCGCGGCGCGGGCCTTGCCCGCCCCGCCCTTGTCCCGGTTCCCATTCGAAAGAATCCGCATCATGTCAAACGAACCCGTTAATCCGAACCACGTAAAGATCTTCGACACCACCTTGCGCGACGGCGAGCAGGCGCCGGGCTTTTCGATGGCGGTCGACGCCAAGCTCGTCGTCGCCCGCGCGCTTCAGGACCTCAATGTCGACGTCATCGAGGCGGGCTTCGCGGCCGCCTCGCCGGGCGACGCTGCGGCGGTCTCCGAGATCGCGCGCGAAATCGAAGGCCCGACGATCTGCTCGCTCGCCCGTCTCGCCGAGCCCGATATCGACGCGGCCTTGCGCGCGACCGAGCCGGCGAAGAAGCGGCGCGTCCATGTTTTCATCGGCACGAGCCCGCTCCATCGCGAGGCGAAGTTGAAACTGACCAAGGAGGAAATCCTCGCGCGGATTTCGCGGCTCGTCGCCCATGCGCGCGCATCATGCGACGACATCGAATTTTCGCCCGAAGACGCGATCCGCACCGAGCGGGACTATCTCGTCGAAGCCTGCGCGGCGGCGGTCGAGGCCGGCGCGACGACGCTGAATATTCCGGACACGGTCGGCTATACGACGCCGGAGGAGATTTTCGACCTTTTCTCCTTCCTGCGCGCGAAAACGCCGGGCGCGGAGAAGGTGACTTTCTCCGCCCATTGCCATGACGATCTCGGCATGGCGGTCGCGAACTCGCTCGCGGCGGTGCGCGGCGGCGCGCGCCAGATCGAATGCGCGATCAACGGCGTCGGCGAGCGCGCCGGCAATTGCTCGCTCGAAGAAGTCGTGATGGCGCTCGCGACCCGCAAGGACTTCTTCAAACTGGGAACCCAGATCGAGACGACGAAGCTCTATCCGGCGAGCCAGGCGCTCGCGCGCGTCACGCACAATCCGATCCCGCGCAACAAGGCGATCGTCGGCAAGAACGCCTTCGCCCATGAGGCCGGCATTCATCAGCACGGCGTCCTCGCGAACAAGCGGACCTATGAGATCATGGACGCCGAATCCGTCGGCATGCCGTCGAATTCGATCGTGCTCGGCAAGCATTCGGGCAAGCACGCGCTTGCCGCGCGCATCGCGGCGTTGGGTTTCGATGTCGGCCCGAACCGCCTCGCGGAGATTTTCGTCGAGTTCAAGAAGCTCGCCGACGCGACGCGGGAAGTCACCGACGCCGATGTCGTCAAGCTCGTCACCGGCGAAACGAAGGACGGGCGCGCCGGCCCCTGGCGCGTGCGCCGCGTCGAGCTGCATGTCGATTTCGAGGAGGATGTGCGGCCCCGCGCGCGCGTTTCGATGGAGCATGTCAACGGCGAATGGCGCACGGTCGTCGAGGAGGGCGGCGGGCCGATCGACGCCGCCTTCGCCGCGGTCTGCGCGATCGCCGGCGTCGAGGCGCGCATCGTCAGCCTCGATATGCGGCACAATGCGGAATTCGAGGTCGGGCCGGTTCACGCCGAGACGGTGGTCGAAATCGACGGCGAGCGCTATTTCGGCGTCGCCGAGGCGACCGACATCGCCGACGCGGCCGTCGCCGCGTTCGTCGTCGCGATCAACCAGGCCGCGTCGCGCGCTGAGGCAACGGCCGCCTAGGAGAGACGATCATGACCGCGCAAACCTTGTTCGACAAAATCTGGGATCGTCACGTCGTCGTTCCCGAGGCGGAGGATGCGCCGGCGACGCTCTATATCGATCTTCATCTCATTCATGAGGTGACCTCGCCCCAGGCCTTTTCTCAACTTGATGAGAAGGGGCTTAAAGCGCGCCGGCCCGACCGTACGCTTGCAACCCTCGACCATTCGACGCCGACCCTGCCGGCGAATGCGAAAGGCGAGCTTCCCTATGGCTCGCCGGAGGCCAAATCCCAGGTCGAAACCCTTGAGCGCAATTGCGTAAGGCACGGCATCGAGCTTTTGGGGATGGGCGATCCGCGCCGCGGCATCGTCCATGTCATCGGACCGGAGCTCGGCGCGACCCGGCCCGGCATGACGATCGTCTGCGGCGACAGCCATACCTCGACGCATGGCGCGTTCGGCGCGATGGCGTTCGGCATCGGCACGACCGAGGTCGGCCATGTGCTGGCGACGCAATGCCTCCTTCAGCGCCGGCCGAAGCGGATGCGGGTTGCGTTCACCGGCGCGCTCGGAGAGGGAGTCGGCGCCAAGGACATGGCGCTCGCGATGATCGCGCATATCGGCGCCGATGGCGGCCAGGGCTATGCGATCGAATATGCGGGCGAGGCCGTGCGCTCTCTCTCGATGGAGGGGCGCATGACGCTCTGCAATATGTCGATCGAGGCCGGCGCGCGCTGCGGCATGGTCGCGCCGGACGAGAAGACTTTCGAATGGCTCAAAGGCCGCGAGCGCGCGCCGAAGGGCGCCGAATGGGAAGCCGCGCTCGCCGACTGGCGCGGGCTCGTCACGGATGAGGGCGCGGTCTTCGACAAGGAGGTCGTGATCGATGCGGCGAATATCCGTCCGATGATCACCTATGGCGTTTCGCCGGACGCCGCCGCGCCTATCGACGGCGTGGCGCCGGCGGCGACGAGCGAGGCCGCGCGCGCCGCCGCCGATTACATGCGGATCGAGGCGGGCGAGCCTTTCGCCGACATTCGCGTCGACCGCGTCTTTATCGGCAGTTGCACCAATTCGCGGCTTTCGGACCTGCGCGAGGCGGCGAAAGTAATGAGCGGGCGCAAGGTGCGCGACGGCCTCATTGCGCTCGTCGTGCCGGGATCGGAGGCCGTACGCCGCGCCGCCGAGGCCGAAGGTCTCGACCAGATTTTCAAAAGCGCCGGCGCCGAATGGCGCCTTCCCGGCTGTTCGATGTGCATCGCGATGAATGGCGACAAGGGCGCGCCGGGCGAACTTGTCGTCTCGACGTCGAACCGCAATTTCGTCGGCCGGCAGGGCAAGGGCGTCAGGACCGTGCTCGCAAGTCCCGCGACCGCCGCCGCCTCGGCGATCGAAGGCAAGATCGCCGATCCACGGCCTTATCTTGCAAATGCGCAAGGAGGCTCCCGATGACTTTCGAACCCTTCAGAACGCTCCGTTCACGGACGATTGTGCTTCGCCAGGAGAATATCGACACCGACCAGATCATTCCGGCGCGGTTTCTGACGACGACGACGCGGGCGGGGCTCGGCGCGGCGGCCTTTTATGACTGGCGGTTCGACGAGAACGGGCGGCCGAAAAATTCCTCTATCTTCAATGGCGTCGACCCGGCGGCGCATCGCATTCTCGTCGCCGGCTCGAATTTCGGCTGCGGCTCCTCGCGCGAGCACGCGCCCTGGGCGCTGATGGATTTCGGCTTTCGCGCCGTCATCAGCTCCGACATCGCCGATATTTTCAAAAGCAATTCCCTGAAGAACGGGCTTCTGCCGGTTGAGGTCGACGCTGATTTCCACGACTATCTTCTCGCCCATCCGGGCGTCGAGGTGCTGATCGACCTTGAAAAGGAGGTCGTCGGCGTCCTCGGCGGCGGCAAGTCGACGGATTTTTCGATTGAGCGTTTCGCGCGGCGCTGTCTCCTCGACGGCGTCGATCCCCTGGGGCATTTGCTGAAGCAGAGCGAAGCGATCGAGGCGTTCGAAAAAGCGAGGGCTTGATCTGGGCGGATGGTCAGTGTCCCAAATAACCCTTCCGCGACAAATATTCGACGACCAATGTCGCCGCGTCCTCCGCGCGCATTTGCGAAGTATCTACAGTTAGCTCCGGATCGCTCGGCGGCTCATAGGCGGAATCGATTCCGGTGAAATTCTTGATCTCGCCGCGGCGCGGTTTCGCGTAAAGCCCCTTGATGTCGCGCTTCTCGCAAATTTCGAGCGGCGTCGAAATATAGACCTCAAGAAACTCGCCCGTCTCGACAAGCTCGCGCGCCATGCGCCGTTCGCTCGCGAAGGGCGAGATGAAGGAGACGAGCACGATCAG